>JAUVYE010000006.1 GCA_030603245.1 bacterium
AAAACTTTTATTGTTTTTCCAACATATTTTTTATTATTTTCCAAAGCAGTTTGTTTGATAATATCAGTTAATATTTTATGTCTTCTTTGTTTTTCATGGTGGGGGACAATGCGCTTAAATTTAAAAGCAGTTGTTTCAGTCCTTGGAGAGTAAATAGAAATATAGGCCATATCATATTTTATTTCTTTTAAAAGCTTAACAGTATTTTCAAACTGTTTTTTTGTTTCTCCAGGAAAGCCAACGATTACGTCAGTAGATAAACAAATGTTTGGAATTTTTTTTCTGATTCTTTTTATCAATCTTTTATATTTTTCAACAGTATAGGGACGATTCATTTTTTTTAAAATCTTATTGTTTCCTGATTGAACTGGCAAATTAAGGTATGGGGTCATTTTTTTACAACTTGCCATAGCATCAATTAGTTCTTTAGAAAAATTTTTAGGATGAGGAGAAGTAAAACGAATCCAGAAACGACCTGGAACATCATTAACCATTTTTAAAAGTTTTGGAAAGTTTACTGATTTATCAACAGGAGATGCATAATCATTAACATTTTGACCTAAGAGCCATGTTTCTTTAAATCCTTTTTTAATAAAACTACGTATTTCTTTCAAAATTTCCTTATGAGATCTACAAACTAAAGGTCCTCTAACATATGGCACAACACAATAAGCGCAAAAATTATTACATCCAGAAGAAATTGGAACTTGTATTGAAAAATCATTTATAGGTTTGGTTTGAACAAAGAAATAATTAGTAGAGAATTGTTTGTTGAATTGATTTTCTCTAGGGGTAGGATAATAAAAATAAGTTTTCTTATTAAAAATTACAGGCCATTTTTTTAAAGTTTTAATTGAAAGGATAAAATCGAATTGTTGTTTAAACTTTTTTAAATCTTTTTTTAAAATACACCCAGTAAGTAGTGTTTTAATATTTGGTTTTTTGTTTTTCAGCTTAATGAAATTTTGGATTTTACCATAAACCCTATCAACTGCTGATTGTCTGATAGAACACATATTAATCACAATTAAATCAACCCCGTTCATTGTCGGGGCTGATTGATATCCTGCAGTTTCTAATACTGAAGCAATTCTTTCGCTATCAGATTGATTTAGCTGACAGCCATAAGTGATTACAAAATATTTCATTTGCTTTATTCAAGATCTGTTGATTGTCTGACTCTTTCTTTGATTTGTTCAAGATTAATAGGTTCTGTTATACTCTCCTGTTGACAGGCCCTTCTGTATTTTATGTTTACCCCAGCTATTCTAGCAAAACATTCATTAGAATAAGTTCTTCCATCACTGCCACAAACAGGATCCCACAAGCTTACACAAACTTGTTTTCTTTCTTGAACCCTTTCTTGGGTTTGTTCTTGGAGTTCATTCTCTGTTCTTTGCTGAACTTGCTCTAGAGCTTTATCTCTGGACTGAATAATGTTTTGCTCAATTTCTGGTGTTTCTTTTAATTTCATTCTTAGACTTTCCAAGACCCTGACTTGATTTTCTTCTACTCCACTAGTTTTTTCTAAGTAATTACCAAACCTTTCTTGATCCTGAACAGTCATTTTTTCTAAATCAGCCTTGAATTTCATTAGTATATTTTCTTGAACCCTTCTGATAGTTTCTTTTGCTTGCTCGGGAACTACTTGTTCTAGTTCTGATAGAATTTCTAAATTCTTGAAATTTTTATATTTTGAGCCCTCAATTTCTTCCATTTTAGTTTCTAATGTTTCTTCAAGATTTTCTGATCTATCTTCCAGTTTAGTCATTACTTCGCCAAATTTCTCTAAATGATTTTCTCGCATTTCTCTTATTTTTTCCATGTTTTCAGCAGGAACCTGATCTTCTAATTTTTGTAGAATCCTTTGATGCAAAACCTGATGCTTTACAAACTTATCTAAAAACTTTTCAACCTCAGGACTTTCTTGAGCTTTTTCTTTGATTTTACCGGTAATATCTTTTATCTTTTCAATTTCTTCTTCATAATTATCAGCAGCTCTTTTAATAGCTTCTACGCTTTTTTGTCTTTTGACCATTTCTTTAAGTTCTATTAGCTTTTCATTAGCAAATCTTTCTGTTAATTCTGCTTTAACAACATTTCTAAAAGCAAAAGCCTGTCTAATGTTTCTCATCCAAGTTTTTAAGAAATAAAAAGGATTATCAGGAAGAATGATTGGTTTTCCGATTCCCAAATCTTCTGCTTCAATATCTTCATCAAGAGCTATTGCTTGGTCAATAATTTGATCGTTTTCCTGATTTTCTTCGAGTATTACTGTATCTTCTTGGGCCAAGGCAAGACCACCAAGCATTAAACCGCCCAAAAGAATAATGCTCAGAAAAAACACTCTTTTTTTGTTTAACATAGTTTAAATAATTATTAATTATTTTTTCGATTCTTGTTCTATTTTAACTTTTTTTAGAAATTTAGACAATTTAATTATTCCTATGTCTCCCTTGCCTCTTTTTCTTACTCTAACTGATTGACTTTTCATTTCTTTATCACCAACAACTAAGAGATAGGGGATTTTCTGAATTTCTCCCTCCCTTATCTTTTTTGAAACAGTTTCGGTTTCATCTTTTACTATTGCTCTGAAGCTTTGCTCCTTTAAACTTTTGGCAACCTTTTTTGCAAAGCTTCTATGTTTTGAACCCACTGGAATAATCATGAATTGGATGGGTGATAACCACAAAGGAAAAGCTCCTTCATAATGTTCAATCAGCACTCCAATAAATCTTTCTAAAGAACCCAATAGTGCTCGGTGAAGCATAATTGGTCTCTTCTTTTTCCCTTTGTTATCAATATAATTGAGATTAAATTTTTCTGGGAAATTGAAATCCACCTGAATAGTGGTTAATTGCCACTTTCTACCAATAGCATCTGAAACTAAAAAATCAATTTTAGGTCCATAAAATACTGCTTCTCCTATATAACGAGTATAAGAAAGTTTTTTGCTTTTTAAAGCGCTTTCTAAGGCTTTTTCAGCCAATTTCCAATCCTTATCTGAACCCAAATACTCTTTCTTTTTCTTAGAGTCCCTAATTGAAAGTGAAATCTCAAACTCTTTAAAACCAAAGCTATTTAAAATATATTTGGTTAAGTCAATCATGTCCACTATTTCAGAATGAAGCTGTTCTGGGGTGCAGAAAATATGAGCATCATCTTGAGTGAAACTCCTTACCCTGATTAGACCGTGCAGGGTTCCTGATCTCTCATACCTATACACAGTTCCCATTTCAGTGAGTCTTAAAGGTAGGTTTTTATATGATCTTATTTTTGAATCATAGATTTTAACATGACCAGGACAATTCATTGGTTTGAGCTGATAATCATCTTTTTCTTCTTTAGCAATTTCTTTCATACGCATTGGAGGGAACATACTTTCTTTATAGAAATCAGTATGACCAGATCTTTTCCATAATTTTAGGTTTGCAATATGGGGAGTAGAAACCAATTCATACCCTCTGTTTAAATATGTGTTTAGGGCAAAATCCATAACAATTTTTCTGAGAATTGCTCCTTTGGGAAGCCATAAAGGCAATCCTTGCCCAAATTCTTCATCAATCATAAAAAGTTCTAATTTTTTGCCTAATTTACGATGATCTCTTTTCTCTGCCTCAGCTTCTTTCTTAAGAAATTCATCCAATTCTTTCTTAGAACTAAAAGCAAGAGCATAAACTCTTTGAAGCATTTGGTTTTTTTCACTTCCCTTCCAATAAGCTCCAGCAATTTTAGTTAGTTTAAAAACATCTGATGGTAAATCTTTGGTAGATTTAACATGAGGTCCTTTACATAAGTCTATAAAATCCCCAGTTTCATACACATGAATCTTACCACCTTTCATTTCCTTAATTAATTCCAGCTTGTATGGTTGACCTTTGAATAGTTTTTGAGCCTCTTTTTTGGATATCTTTCTTTTTTTGAAAGCCAGACCTTTTTTAATAAGTTGTTTTGCTTTTTTCTCAATCTTTGGCAAATCTTCAGGAGTTAAGCTCCTTTTCAATTCAAAATCATAATAAAAGCCATTATCAATGGCTGGTCCAATACCAAACTTTGCTTTTGGAAAAAGCTCTTGAACTGCTGCTGCCATAATATGAGACAGCGAATGTCTAATAGTTTCTAATTTAGCCATATTTTTATTAATTTTTTTTAGGTTTTTTCACAACGACATTTTTTGACGGAATTCCTCCGTGGTCATACTAGAGATAATAACTTTTGGCCAGTATTCGACCTTAGTGTCGGCTAATTGCTGAACCATATCATCACTAATAACGCCAAGCACAGCAAGTCTTACAGCACCCGATTTTGCCATTTCAGCAAAAGGTTTGTTTAGTATACTGAACAGAGCGGGCAGAATCACGGAATTGATTATCCATATACCAACTAAAAGAACAAACACTCCAAGGATTCCGAGGTGCCATTTCCACCAGAAATAAATCAACAACAAGATTGATACTAGACCCAAGAGGTTATTTAATAACCAGCCCCAAGCAAGGATAGTGGCCGCCTTTTCTACTTTTTTATAAGCTTGTAACGCATTCATATTTTTGTTAATTTATTTTATCATAGATTAAATGACCTTTTAAAACAAAAACCTCTTTTTGAAGAGGCCAGCTGAAAATTAAAAATATCCTCAGTTGGCCTAAAAAGAAGTTGTTGTGGTTGTTATATTGAATTTTCTTAGACAACTTAACATCTGTTTTTATTTTAAGATATCAGAAATGTTTGTCAACCCTCTGTAATTTCTTCAATACTATTACAGATTAGTTTTTTCTCTCCTCCTCTATCATCTAATTTGCCCTGGATTAAAACAACCTTATTTTCCCGGAAAGCAGCTGGATTTTGTTCCATAACTTTTGGGAAAACAACAACCTCAATTTTATCTGTTAAATCTTCTAATTTGATAAAAAGCATTGGCTTTCCATTTTTAGTGATAATTTTTTTGATTTTAGAAATGATTCCTCCTATTCTAACTTGATTATAATGAAAAGATGGGCTCAGTTCAGAAATTCTAACTGCATTTTTTGCCAAAATAGCCTGGAAGCCCTCTAAAGGATGGCTTGTTACGAAAAGTCCTAACAATTCTTTTTCCCAATTTAATTTTTCACTTTTTTTGGCTGGACGAGCGGGTTCAAGATAAAACTCTGAGTTAAAAGTTTTTTTAGAAAAAAGATTTTTTTGTCCTGAAATCTTCTGCTTTTTATTTTCTCGAGCATAACTTAGTAATCTTTCAATGTTATGTAAAAGTTGATTTCTTTCTGCGAATTTATCAAAAACCCCAGCTTTAACCAGGCTTTCTAAGGATTTCTTATTAATAACCTGAGAATCAATTCTGGAAATGAAATCTGTTATTGATTTATATGGACCATCAGTCTTTCTTTCAGAAATAATTGAATTAACAATGTTTTCGCCAACATTTTTAATCGCAAACAAACCAAACCTTATTTTATTGGTTTTGGGAACGACTGAAAAGTTTCTAAAACTTTCATTTATGTCTGGAGCCAAGACCTCAATCTTCATTTTTTTACATTCATCAATTATAAAACCAATTCTTTCAGTATCTGATTTTTCAGAAGTAAGAAGAGCTGACATAAATTCTACTGGATAGTGTGCTTTTAAATAAGCTGTTTGGTAAGCAATAGTGGCATAAGCCGCACTATGGGCGCGGTTGAAACCGTATTTGGCAAAAGGCAAAATCCAATTCCAGACTTTAAAAGCAATTTCTTTTTTAACCCCGTTTTTTATTGCACCATCAATAAATTTTTCTTTTTGGGATATAAGTAAACTTTCTATTTTTTTACCAACTGCTTTTCTTAATATGTCAGCCTCAGTAAGGGAAAAACCAGACAATTCTTGGGCAATTTGCATAAGCTGTTCTTGAAAAACCATTATTCCATAAGTTGGTTTTAGAATAGTTTCTAAGCTGGGATGAATATATTCAATTTTTGTCTTCCCATCTTTTCTTTTAATATAATCTGGGATAAGAGATATTGGACCAGGTCTATAAAGAGCTATCATGACAATAATATCTTCAAACTTATTGGGTTTTAATTGTTTCAAATATCTTCGCATTCCTTCTGATTCCAATTGAAACACACCTACTGTTTCAGCTTTTTGCAATAAGTGGTATGTTTTTCTGTCTTCTGGAGCAAGCTTTTCAATATCAATGCTTTTTTTTCTAATTGCATATATTCTGGCTAAAGTATCCTCAATAATGGTTAGATTTTTTAATCCCAGCAAATCCATTTTTAAAAGACCAAGATCCTCAATAGCATGCATTTCATATTGAGTAACAATAGATGTATCATCTTGAGTTGGATATTGAAGAGGAACAATATTGTCTAAGCGTTCAGCTGAAATTACAATACCGCAGGCATGAGTTGATACGTGGCGAGCTGTTCCTTCTAATTTTCTGGCAAAATCAATAAGCTTTCTTGCTTGTTCTTCAGTATCATAGAGTTGACGAAATTCAGCTATTTTTTCAAGAGTACGGTCTAATTTAAAACCAAAGGGAATTAATTTAGCAATTCTGTCACAATATCCATAAGAGTATCCCAAAGCCCTTCCTACGTCTCGAATTGCAGCTCGAGCAGCCATTGTTCCAAAGGTGATAATTTGAGCCACCCTATCTTTTCCATATTTTTGACTTATATAATCAATAACTTCATCCCTTCTTCTGTCAGTAAAATCTAAATCAATATCAGGCATTGAAATACGAGAAGGATTTAAAAATCTTTCAAAAAGAAGATTGTGTTTTAAAGGATCAACAGTAGTGATGTTTAAAGCATAAGAAGTAATTGAGCCGGCCACACTTCCTCGTCCAGGCCCAACAACAATTCTGTTTTCTTTTGCCCAATTAACAAAATCTTGGACAATTAAGAAATAAGAGGCAAACCCCATTTTTTTGATTATTGAAAGTTCATACTCTAACCTTTCCATTGGCTCTTTTTGTTTAATAATCTGATATCTCTTTTTAATGCCAATTAAGCATAATTCTTTTAAATAATCATCTGGTGTTTTTCCGTTAGGGACTTTAAAATTAGGAAGTTTTGTTTTACCTAAACTAAATTCAAAATTACATTGCTCAACAATTTTTTGAGTATTTTCAATTGCTTGAGGTACATGTTTGAAGTTTTTAATCATTTGTTGAGGAGCTGTTAAAGAAAAATCATCTGCTTTAAGAGTTAATCTCTCAGGATCATTAGGATCGCCTCCAGTATTAATAAGCATTAAAATGTCTTGAGCTTCAGCGTCTTCTGATTTTAAGTAATGACTATCATTAGTAGCTACCAAAGGAATATTTAATTTTTTAGAGATTTTAATTAATTCTTGATTAACAATCCCTTGTTCTTTAATATTAGGATGGTTTTGGAGTTCTAAGTAAAAATTACCTTTTCCAAACATTTTTTGATATTTTAAAGCCAATTTTTCTGCTTCTTTTATTTTTTTAGATAGAATTAATTTGGGAATTTTACCCTGAAGACAGGCTGAGCAAGCAATTAAGCCTTCTGAATATTGGGCCAATAATTCTTCATCAACCCTTGGCCTATAATAAAAACCCTCTAAATGGGCTTTGGTTATTAGTTTTACTAAATTTTTATAACCTTGTTCATTTTTAACCAATAAAATTAAATGGAATCTCTTGTCGTCAATATTTGGTCTCTTTTGAGACATTTTTTCGTAAGACAAATAAATCTCACATCCAATTATTGGTTTAATTCCTTTTGCCTTAGCTTTTTTGTAGAACTCTACTGCTCCATAAATATTTCCATGATCTGTCACTGCTACTGAATCCATACCTAATTCTTTAACATAATCTAAAAGGTCATCGATTTTGGACAAACCATCAAGTAAAGAATAATGGCTATGAACATGGAGATGGGTAAATTTCATAAAATTATATTACTATACCATCTTAACAGAAAAAGTAAAAAAATGAGATTGATAGTGAAATTATTATCCACTATTATTAAACAATGAATCTTAGGAAAGAAAAATACTTGTGGAAAAAAGGATATAAACATGTGGCTGGTTTAGACGAGGCTGGTCGCGGACCATTAGCTGGGCCAGTGGTAGCAGCAGCAGTAATTATAAGCACAAAGCGCAAAAAGAAAAATGCAAAACTACAATTTAAAGCCAAAAGCTTATTAAAAGAGGTAAAAGATTCAAAGAAGCTTAACCCTAAGAGGAGAGAAACACTTTATAAGCTTTTGGTAAAAGAGCCAAATATAGAATGGGGGATAGGTAGGGTTTCAGAAAAGATGATTGATAAAATTAATATTTTAAAAGCAACTAAATTCGCAATGAAAAAAGCAGTAAGTAATTTAAAAATTGACTATTTAATTTTAGATGGAAATTTTAAAATCGATTTACATATTCCTCAGAAATCAATTAGAAAAGGGGATAGTAAAGTTTTTTCAATAGCAGCTGCTTCCATAATTGCTAAAGTAACAAGAGATAGAATGATGAAAAGATATCACAAAAAACATCCTGAATATGGATTTGATAAGCATAAAGGATATGCTACTAAATTTCATAGACAAGCACTTAAAAAACATGGGCCATGTAAGATACATCGGATGAGTTTTAGACCAATTCGGCTCTTGTAAAGTATAAGAATCTCTGGTATATTAACGACATTATGGCTGTTCCTAGAGGAAAACATACAAAAGGGAAAAGAAATGATATAAGAAGAAACCTCTTTATCAAAGAGCCAAATTTGGTTTCTTGTCCCAAGTGCGGCAAACCAAAGAAATCACACATTGTTTGCCCAAGTTGTGGATACTACAAAAATAAGGAAGTCATTAATGTTTTAGAAAGGTTAACCAAAAAGGAAAGAAAGGTTAAGGAAAAGGAAATAGCTATTAAAGAGAAAGGAAAGCAAAAAGAAGGGACAAACAAACCTTTAACTTTGAGAGACTTATCCCATAAATAATTATTGTTTACCATTTATTAATTACTAATTTTATGTCTTCTAGGCACTTATCGAGATCAATAGCAATGCAAAGTTTATACGAATGGGATTTCTTTGACCAAAAAGAAGATTTAAAAAAAATAGTTGAGAAAAATATTAAAGAATTTGGACCAGGATTAGAAAATAATGATGGATTTGTCTGGCAATTAGTAACTGGTGTGATTCAATATCTTAAAGAAATTAATAGTATTATTGAAAAAGCTGCTCCTCAGTGGCCCATAGATCAGATTAATATAGTTGACAGAAACATTCTGAGACTTGGCCTTTATGAACTATTGTTTGGAGATAAAGAAGCTGTTCCTCCCAAAGTGGCTATTAATGAGGCGATTGAATTAGCTAAGGGTTTTGGAGGAGAAAGTTCAGGAAGATTCATTAATGGTGTTTTAGGAACAGTTTTTAAAGAAATAGAGAAATAATGAAAAAAGATTTTTCACCACTTGAAAAGAAAACAGGATTAAAATTTAAAAACAAAGATTTATTGGTGCAATCCTTTTGTCACCGTTCTTTTTTAAATGAAAATCCAGATTTTGATTTAAATCATAACGAAAGATTAGAGTTTCTGGGAGATGCTGTTTTAGAATTAGTTGTAACTGAATATTTATTTCAGCAATATCCAAGTGAGTCAGAGGGACAATTAACTAATTGGAGAGCTTCTTTGGTTAATGCTAAGCAACTTTCTAAAATAGCTGGAGAATTAAATTTTAATAATTTTTTATTGCTCTCAAAAGGAGAAACAAAAGAAACAGGAAAAGCCAGGCAATATATTTTAGCTAATGCTCTTGAATCTTTTATAGGAGCAGCTTATCTTGACTTGGGATATAAAAAGTGTAAAGAATTTATTAAAAAACATCTGATAAAAGATTTGCCTCATATAATTGAAGCTGGATTGTATAAAGATTCTAAATCTCTTTTTCAAGAACAGTCACAGGAAAAGGTTGGAATTACTCCTATTTACAAAGTTTCAAAAGAATGGGGCCCAGACCATGTTAAACATTTTATTATCGGAGTTTATTTGGAAAAAGAATTAGTAGCTGAAGGCGAAGGGTCTTCAAAACAAGAGGCAGAAGAAGATGCTGCTAAAAAGGCACTGGAAATAAAAGGCTGGTAAACTAATAATATTACTTAATACTTGATACTTATTTATGTTAGTTATTCGCTTATTGAGAACTGGTAAAAAAAATCAACCATTTTTTAGAATTGTTGTTACTGATAAAAGAAATCCGCCCAGGGCTGGTCGATTTGTAGAAAAGGTTGGTTTTTGGAACCCCTTAACAAAAGAAAGAAAAATTAATGGTGAAAGAATTAAGTACTGGCTTTCAAAAGGAGCTCAGACATCAGACACTGTTCACAATTTTTTAATTGATGAAAAAATTATTGAAGGAAAAAAAATTGCTAAGCACAAAAAAGCTAAGAAGAAAAAAGTTGTTGAAAAAGAAGTAAAGGCAGTAAAGCCAGAAGAGAAAGCAAAACCAGAAGAGAAAGTAGAAATTAAACCAGAAGAAAAGCCAGAAAAGGCTCAGAAAGAGAAAAAAGAAGTTGAAGAAAAACCACAAAAAAAGGAGAAACAAGAACCAGAACCTGAACTAAAACCAAAAGAGAAAAAACCGGGTTGACAGAGACTAAAAACAGAGTATACTAATAAATAGTATAAATGAAAGGTCGATCTATGAATAAACGAACAAATCAGAAAAGACTATGGCAAAAGAATTTAGTGATAAAGATTTTCTCGAATTTATTGTAAAAGCTTTAGTTGATAACCCAGAGGATGTTAAAGTTGACCGTAAGGTTGATGAAATGGGAGTTTTACTCTCATTAAGAGTACATGCCGAAGATATGGGTCAGATTATTGGTAAAGCAGGAAGTACTGCTCGTTCCATTAGAAGCTTGGTTCGTATTGTTGGTCTTAAAAATCACGCAAGAGTGAATTTAAAGATTGAAGAACCAGAAGGTGGTAGAGCAGCTCCAGCTGAAGCTCCAGCAAAAGAAGCAGCTCCTGCTAAAGAAGAGCTAGAAGATCTAAAATTATAATCTGTGCTAGATTAACAAGAACTGTGCTGCCCAAGGTAGCCAGTTTTTGTTTTCTGTGCTATTATTTTGGTATGATTCAGTTTGATATTATTACAATTTTTCCTCAAATCTTTGATTCTTATTTTAAAGAATCTCTTATTAAAAAGGCCCAAAAAGAGAAAAAAATCAAAATAAAAGTTCATAATTTAAGAAATTGGGCCAAGGATAAACATCAAACTATTGATGATCGTCCTTTTGGCGGAGGATTGGGTATGGTTTTTAAAATTGAACCAATTTATAAAGCAGTAAAAAAGATTAAAAAACCAAATACAAAATCAAAAATCATTCTTTTTACACCAAGAGGCAAACAATTTAATCAAAAAATAGCTTACCAACTTTCTAAATTGAATCAAATAATAATGATTTGTGGTAGATATGAGGGAGTAGACGAAAGAGTAGCTAAGAAAATGGCTGATATTGAGTTATCTGTTGGCCCTTACGATTTAATGGGAGGAGAAATACCAGCCATGATAATAGTTGAAACAATATCTAGATTAATTCCTGGTGTTTTAGGGAAAAAACAATTATTAAAACAAAGAATTACTAAAGAAAAAGGTTTTATTGAATATCCTCAATATACCAGACCCGAAATTTTTGAACCGATTAGAGGTAAAAAATGGAAAGTTCCTAAAGTTCTTTTGTCGGGTCATCACAAAAAGATTGAAGAATGGAGAAAAAAACATCAGAAAATCATTGAAAAATGATTAATTGTTTGATAAGATAAGCATTGCTCAGGGTGGTTGGCGGAGTAGTCAAACGCATCAGTCTGTAAAACTGACGGCCTCGGGCCTACGGGGGTGCAAATCCCTCACCACCCACATTTGTTGCCTAGATAGCTCAGACGGTTAGAGCACATGCATGGTAAGCATGAGGTCGGGAGTTCGACTCTCCCTCTAGGCTCCAAAATTAATATTTGAAATAATTATGGCTAAAAAAAATCCATTTGTTAAACTTCAGTGCCAAGAATGTAAAAGGATAAATTACTTTACTCGTAAATCCAAAATGCTCAACAAAAAAGGTAAATTAGAGTTGAAGAAGTTTTGTAAATGGTGCAGAAAACATACTTTGCACAAAGAAATTAAGTGATCGGGGACGTGGTGAAACGGTATCATGAGAATCTCCAAAATTCTTGTTTCAGGTTCGAATCCTGACGTCCCCGCTAATCTTATGAATAAAAAACAAATTGTCATATTAATTATTATTTTTACTTTAGTTTTATTATTTCGTAACTTTTTTAGAAATGAGGAAACTTCTTTTGTTTTAGTTGAAGTTTATCAAGGAACTATTTCCCAAGAAGTTTCAGAAACAGGTCAGGTTAAAAAAGGAAACAAGATAAATCTGAGCTTCAAAAGCACAGGTGAAATTAAGAGTATTTACACTGAGGTTGGTCAAGAAGTGAATATTGGACAGGTTCTGGCAAAATTAGAGATAAGTAAGCTTGAAATTCAGCTTAAGGAAGCTGAATCAGCATTAATTATTGCTCAAGCCGAGTTGGACAAACTATTGGCTGGCTCTTCTAATCAAGAAATTAAAGTTGCTCAGACCAAGGTTGATAATGAAGACATTGACCTGAAGATAGCTGAGCAAAATCTGGATGATACTTATGAAGATGCTTTGAATGTTTTAGAAGATTCTTTTTTGAAAACTTATAATGCTCAAAATTCAGTCGATACAGTTCAGAGAAACTACTTTACAGGGAATAATCAAGAGGGGATTGTTGTTAGGGAAGAAGAGGAGAAAATTAGAAGAGCTGTTTTTCAAATTAAGTCTTCTCTTGACACAATTAAAGAAAGTGGATTGGATGAAGACATTGAAACAGCTTTATCTCAGGCAAAAGACGAGTTAGCTAATATTTCAGACGGTTTAAAGGTTATTCGTGAGATTTGTGAAATGGTTGCTTATCGTGATTTAGTTTCCTCTGTTGATAAAACTTCTCTTAACACTGAGCGGGACAATATTAATGATGTGCTGACTGATATTGTTAATGCCCAACAAACGACTATTGCTAAAAAATTGGCTGTTATTACAGCTCAAGGTGAACTTCAAAAAGCTAAAGATGATTTATCTTTATTAACAGCTCCAGCCAGACAAGAAGACATCACTCTTTATGAAGCTCAATTAGACCAAGCTCAAGCTCAGGTTGACATTCTGGAAAATCAAATAGAAGATACTAATTTACGTAGTCCTGTTAAGGGACAGATAGCAAAAATAGAAAAGAGAGTAGGAGAGATAGCTCAATCACAAGATACAATTATTACTCTCTTGCCAGCTGATCCTTTTGATATAGAAGTAGATATTTACGAAGAAGATATTGTTAAGGTTAAGATTGACAACCCAGTAGATATTTCCTTGATTGCTTTTCCAGATGATATTTTTCCTGGCAGAGTAATATCAATTGACCCAGCCGAGAAGTTGATTGAAGAAGTTGTATATTACAAGGTAGTTATTGTTTTTGAGGAAACACCAGAAAGAGTAAGATCCGGGATGACAGCTGATTTAATAATTAAGGTTGATTATAGGGAAAACGTCTTAGTTATTCCAGAAGATGCTATTCAGAAAAAGAATGGTCAGGAGATTGTTAAAATCTTTGAGAACGGGGTTGTTGAAGAAAAAGAAATACAAACAGGTCTTTTGGGAAGTGATGACATGATTGAGGTTATTTCCGGATTAGAAGAAGGGGAGCAAGTTATCATAGAATAAAATGCCAAAGCCTATTATCAAACTGGAGAATATCTGGAGGACTTATCAATTAGGCAAGACAGAAGTGCATGCACTCAGAGGATTAAGCCTGGAAATTTTTCCAGGCACTTTTGTTACAATAATGGGTTCTTCTGGTTCTGGCAAATCTACTCTTTTAAATATGATTGGCTGTTTGGATTTCCCAACTAAGGGGAAGGTTTATTTGAAAGGGAAAAACATTTCAGAAATGCCAGAGAGTCAACTCTCCCAATTCAGGGGAAAAACATTGGGTTTTGTTTTTCAGGATTTTAATTTGTTGCCTAATTTAACTGCCGTAGAAAATGTAATGCTTCCCATGGTCTTTCAGGGGATACCTTTAGTCGAAAGAAAGAAAAAAGCAGAAAATCTTTTGGAAAGAGTGGGTCTAAAACAAAGAATGTCTCACCAGCCCTCAGAGCTGTCGGGTGGAGAAAGACAAAGAGTGGCTTTAGCCAGAGCTTTTGCTAATGATCCAGAAGTAATTGTTGCTGATGAACCAACCGGTAATCTGGACTCTATTACGGGCAAGATGATCATGGAGAATTTAAAAGATTTTCATAAAAAAGAAGGAAAAACAATGGTCATAGTAACCCATGATCCTAAGATTGCAGAATATGCTGAAAAAATAGTAAACATTAAAGACGGCCAAATAGTAAAAAATCATTTAAAGGCCAAAGATTATTTGTGGAAGAAATAAGAGAATACTTTAATATTGCTTTAAGGAACATTAGAACCAGACTTTTGAGAAGCTGGCTGACTATTTTAGGTATTGTTATTGGTGTTTTTTTGATAATTTCCTTGCTTTCTTTGAGTGAAGGAATGAGAACAACCATTAATCAGCAATTGCAAGCCTTGGGGGGAGAAATGATTATGATTGTGCCAGGAGAAAATGTTTTCTCAAGCATGATGTTTGGCGGTGATAAATTGCAAAAAGAGGATATTGAGGCGATTAAAAAAGCAAAAGGAGTAGATCAAGTCTTAGGTTTTTCTTATACTGGAACCATTGGCAGGTATGAAAATGAATCAAAACAGATTGTCATAGCTGGTTATGATCCTTGGAAAGAAGCTGTAGATATTTTGAGTGTTTTCCAAGGCTGGAGTTTGGCTGATGGTAAATGGCCTAGTAAGGGAAACCAAATTATAATTGGACAACAAGTAGCTTATGAGATTTTTTCAAAAAAAGTAAAGACAGGGTCGGAAATCACAATAAAAGGAAGAAAGTTTGAGATGGTTGGTATATTGAATTCTTTAGGCAATCGACAGGATGACAGTATGGTTTATATGGACATGAAGGTTTATCAGGATTTAACTGGAGAAAAACGAGGGACAGTCGCTTATGCTATGGCTAAGCTTGAAGAGGGAGCGGATGAAAATGTGGTGGCAGAAAAGATTAAAGAAACGCTTAAAGAGACAAGAAAAAGAAGGTCTGGCACGGATGAGGCTGATTTCTCTGTTATTACCTCAGAAAAGATGGGGGAGATAACTGGTACGATTTTGGGCATAATTCAAATTGTCATTATTGCTTTTGCCAGCATTGCTATTCTTGTTGGTGGTATTGGAATTATGAATAGCATGTTTACCTCGGTCAAAGAAAGAACCAAGGAAATTGGCATCATGAAGGCCATAGGAGCAACTAATTCGGCTATTCTTTCAATTTTCTTGATTGAGGCAGGTATCATAGGTATTCTAGGAGGTTTGGGCGGTTTATTATTAGGCAGTCTTTTAGCTAAAGGAATAGATTATTATGCCTCTATCAATCCATCTTTTTATTTTACTACAACTATTGCTCCTTGGATGATTATTTTTGCTTTAGTTTTTTCTTTTTCTATGGGTTGTCTGGCTGGATTTTTCCCAGCTAGACAAGCAGCTAAACTTAAACCAGTTGATGCTTTACGCCATTAAGTAAAGACACGGCCCAAAGCCGCGTCTTTTTATTATGTTTATTTTGAACTCTTCTCTTAATCTCTTCTTAAACAGTTTGGTACGGGCAATCCCATCTTTGCTAAATTATTGAAAACTGAACCAACCAGAGCTAAAACCACTAAAACATAAGCCATCTGAGCTACGATTATTAAAGAAGGCAATGCCAGAACCACTATTTGTAAAACCACAAAACCAAGAACATATCCTAAAACAGGTTTTACCATAAATTTAGCCAGTTTTCCCAAACGAAAATTTCCTTTCATAAGAGCAGCAATAATTCCCAACACAACATCTATCATTATTAAAATTACAATACATTGAATTTGAGAAGTTCCAAATAAAGCAATTAATTCTGTCATATTTTTTTGTTTAAAATAAAAACCTTAAAACAAAAATCTTCGACCTTTAGAATATTACTTTATTTTAAAGCATTTCTCCAAGTTAATACAACTAGGTTTTCCACAGTTCTTAAATATGTTAAAATCACATTAAAATGGATTTCATTCAAAAATTAATTAAACAGGAATGGTTGAAAAGCCCTAGCATTATTCAAGCCTTTCAAAAAATTAAAAGGCAAGATTTTTTGCCAGAAGACATGAAAAGACTGGCTGATTTAGATCGAGCTTTACCAATTGGTTTTGGCCAGACAATATCTCAACCCTTGGTGGTAGCCTTTATGTTAGAGCAACTTGATCCTCAGCCTGGACATAAAATTTTAGACATTGGATCGGGCTCTGGTTGGACAAGTGCTTTATTGGCTGAAATTATTGGTTCTAAGGGTAAAGTTATTGCAGTTGAAATTGTGCCTGGATTAAAAGAATTTGGAGAACATAATGCAGGTAAATACAATTTTATAGAAAAAGGAATTCTTGAATTTGTTTGTGTTGATGGGTCTAAGGGATATTCTCAGGAAGCTCCTTTTGATAGGATTTTAGCCTCAGCTTCGGGCAGAGAATTGCCATTGGCTTGGAAAGAACAATTGAAAATCAAAGGTAAAATAGTTGCCCCAATTGAGACCTCAATTTGGACATTTATTAAAAAATCAAAAAACAGTTTTGAACAAATTGAACATCCAGGTTTTGCTTTTGTGCCTTTAATAACAAAAGATTAGGTGAAAAAATCTTTAATTACAATTTTGCTCTTTTGCTTGTTTATCTTTATATTAGTTCAAGGATTTTATTTTTCTAAAAACCCACAAGGTCAAGGAGAATTCTTTTTAGTCAAAAAAGGGGATAGTGTTTTTCAAATTGGTCAAAACTTAGAACAAAGAGGGTTTATTAAAAATAAATATCTTTTTAATTTGTATGTTCTTGCTTCAGGAAAACAATCCAAGCTTCAGGCAGGAGAATATGTTTTAAGTTCTTCTATGAGTATTTCTAAAATTTCTCAGAAACTTATTTCAGGAAATATTGCTAAAGAAATAATCACTATTCCTGAGGGTTGGAATTTAAGAGACATTGCTTGGTATTTTGAAAATAAAGGAATGTTTCAAGCAGAAGAATTATATGAAATGACAGAGTTGGAAGGATATCTTTTTCCTGACACTTATGAAATTAACCGAGGAGCAAGTTTGGAAGAAATTATTAAAAAAATGACTGATAACTTTAACAAAAAACTCACTCCCGAATTAATAGAAGATATTCAAAAGCAAGAAAAAACAGTTTCTGAAATTGTCATTATAGCCTCTTTGTTAGAAAAAGAAATTCAAACTCTGGAAGATAAGAAAATGGTGGCTGGAGTTTTATTGAACAGATTGCAAATCGGAATGCCACTACAGATTGATGCAACGATTACCTATATTACTAAGAAACAAACTACTAACATTTCCAAAGAAGACACTCAAATAGATTCTCCATATAATACATATATGTATACAGGTTTGCCATTAGGTCCAATTTGTAATCCTGGAATGGAAAGCATTAAAGCTGCAATATATCCTCAGCCTAATTCATATTGGTATTATCTCTCTACTCCAGAGGGTGAAACTATTTTTAGTAAAACCCTAGAAGAACATAACATTGCCAAGGCAAAACATCTCAAATAATCTTCGGATAAACTAAGTTTATCCTTGACAGATTTTCTAAAAAGTGATATTTTTATTAATACTAAGCTGTAGACAAGGGGCATACAATAAGACCTCTCGAAGCAAGAATTTAGAAATCTATTTTTTGCCTGTCTACGTGACAGGTTTTTGATTTAAATGGCCAAAACAAAAGAACAAAAGAATAAAATTTTACAAGAATTAAAAGAAAAAATTGCTGAACAAAAAGCAATGATTTTTGTTGATTTTACTGGCTTAAAAGTTAAAGATTTATTTAGATTAAGAAATGAATTAAGAGAAAAAAATTCTCAATTTCTTGTTAGTAAAAAAACTTTAATAAAAAAAGCTCTTCAAGAAAACAAGATTGAAGCTAATCCTGAAGAAATGAATGGAGAAATAGCTTTAGTTTTTGGTTTTGAAGATGAGTTAGCTCCAATAAAAATAATATATAATTTCTCTAAACAAAACGATAATTTAAAGATTTTGGGAGGTTATATTGAAAGTCAGAAACAAGAGTTTTTGAATTCTGAAGCAATTATTACTTTAGGACAATTACCAAGCAAGCAAGAACTTTTGGCACGATTTGTTGGCACTATTTCAGCACCAATTTCCAATTTCAACCATGTTTTACAAGCAAATATTAAAGGTCTAATTTACGTTTTGGCTAAAGTCAAAACGTAAATCTTAATTATTATTTAATTTATAAAAATATGGCAGAAGAAATTAAAAAAGAAGAGATTCAAGAAACTCCTCAAGAACAAGTTCAAGGACAACCCAAACCAGAAATAGGTAAAATTAAAATCACTAAGCCCAAAATAGACATGGCCGTGAAACCTAAAGAAAAGGAAGAGAAACCGTCCGTCGCTAAAACTTTGGAGGGCAAACCTATTAAGGTTCCTGCAAAATTTAAAAAGCTGGTTGAAGAAATAGGAAAGATGAGTGTTTTAGACTTGGCTGAACTGGTTAAGCTTTTGGAAAAGAAATTCGGAGTTTCAGCCGTAGCTCCTGTGGCAGTCACAGCAGATCTCGTTTCCGCTGAAGCTGCAACGGGTAAGGAAGCAAAAAGTAAATTCAATATTGAATTAACTGCAATTGGAGAGAAAAAGATAGATGTTATTAAAGTGGTAAGAGATATTACTCAAAAAGGATTAAAAGATTCAAAAGATTTAGTTGATGCCGTTGCTTCTGGTGCTCAGGTTGTGAAAGAAAACGTAAAGAAAGAGGAGGCAGAAGAGCTAAAAAAGAAATTTGAAGCTGCTGGTGCCACAGTAGAATTGAAGTAAAGTTTTAATGAAAAGCAAAAGGGGGCTCTTAAGAGCCCCCTTTTTGATTGTTTAATGTAATTTTTTGAAATAAAAAAAAGAGAGGTTGGAAGATTTATTTTTTTGTGTTTTTCTTTTGTAGTTACATTTAGCCATTAGCCAGGGAAACAGACTACAGGATGGCCCGACACAAGTTTCTCCTTCACAGTCTTTTGGGAAAAATTCAGTATCAAGTGTAATAGAGGCAACTCTAATAATGGTGTCGATTTCGATGTCAATTGGTGGTACTGATGACCTTGTTAGTGTTCCCCAAAAAATCATTTGATATTCTCCGACATGATAATAAAGGGGATCTGTGCCCGGTATTGTGCCACCTCGTTTGAGTTCCTGCCAGGACTTGGGGATTTCTTTGTTTCTTTGTTTAAGTATTTCTGCTCGAAGTCCAGCAGCTACGTCTGCCAGACTTTTATTTCTGCGATTACAAGATAGTTGGAAAGTTCCAGTCTTTGGTTGTATCTGTAATATATACAGCATTATTCCTTTTTGTACTTGGCTCCTGGTGTAATGTGTGAACTTAACATTGTCTGTGGTACCGATGATTAATATCGTGTTCTCGCTGAATTTCATTTTTTGTGCTTCATCGAAAGCCTTTTGCGCTTCCAGGAATAGACGTCGATCTGATTCAACAGCTCTTATAATCATCGTTATCCATTCTTTAGTTTTTTCCGGTCCATTAATTATTAAGTTAATGGTTGCCGAATAAACAATGTTCATTGTGTCTTCATGGGCGTTGTGCATCCTATCAAGCCACCCAGTAAGCCTGTCTTTTACTATAAATCCATTGTTTGTTTCAAGGAATTTCTGAACGACTGAAGCAAAAAAATCTTTTCCTTTTGTCCAGTCTATTTGTTCGAGATCTACCGCATAGTGAGCGTCAGCAATCATCCACGTCCAAGCTTGTATTTGTTGATCAGAATATATTGAGTGCATCAACTTGATTATCAACGAGATGTTCATTGGGTCTTTGATAGGATGGAAATCGGATCTTGATGCCCATCTGGATAATGTGAAACTCTTTTCGTCGGTGAGCCCTAAGTATACGTCCACATAGCTACTAGCAGTTTTTCCTGGATGATCTACGTGAGGATGGTGATCAAACACCAAAACGTTTTGGTGTGAATCATTAGTTACATTTTCTGGAGAAGTGTCCACGAATATAACATTTTTTCGAGGTACAGTTGTATTGTCTCCATTCCAGTAGATAATTTCAGCTTCATTTATGCCTGGAATTTTACCCCCATCACAATGCGTTAATTTGTACATGGCCATTAGACCATCTAAATCAGGCTTTGTGTGGGTCACAATTTCTGGTACAGTCAATTTTATTTTCTCTCCGAATAAGTAAATTATTTACATTAGTTATATATAAACAATTTACTTACTCGGAAAGTCTTCCTCTCTTTTATAGGTCTTTTATTAAAATGTTAAGAGCTACTTTATTGTAGCTAAATTATAACACCTCATCTTGATTTTGTCAAGCGTTTTGGGTTAAAACTGTATTTTATAAAGCTTCAAACTATTTAAAAGATAAATAGTTTTTCCGTTAGTTGATACAGAGAAATCCAAAAGATTATCAAATTTTTCACTCTGGAATTGTTTGATAACTTCGTCCGATTTATTAATAATGATTATTCTGTTTTGAGCTGGTTCTAAAATATAAAGATAGGGAAGAACAGTATTAGTAAAAATCTTAGACAGATTTTCAGCATAAGGAAAAAGGTTTGAACCTAAGGTTTCTCGAAATATCCCTGTTGAGTATCTACTAATAGAATCTTTATTCAGGGTCCAAATTGAACCATCAATCGATAAAGAATTAGACTGAGTGGGTTTTGGAGTTTGATCGTTTAGCCATAACTCTGCAAAGCCCCATGTTAAATCTTCAATATAAGGATATTTTACTATTTGACCTGCTTTTTTATCTAAAAAGTAAAGGTTTGATTTAAAAATAGCAAAGTCATTAAAATCAAAATTTGGATATGGGGTTTCAAGAAAAAAGACTTGGTCAAACTGGTCGTTTTTGAAACTAATTATTTTATTTGGTTTTGAAAAAAACAAAATTGAATCTTCCCAAAGACTTGCTGAATTAAATTCTTGGGTAGATTGTATAATTTTTCCCTCATTGCTCTCGTTCAATTTTAAAATATTTTTACTATAAGGGCTAAAGAAATAAATATTTTTCTGATAAGCTATCATTTTTTGAGGGACAAATTCTCCTATTTTAAACTCAAACAAAACTTCGGGTTGTTTAATCTCTTCTAATTTATTAAATTGATAAAGCTTTTCTAATATTTTTTCTTTTAAAGAAATAACTTGATTATTAAAATCTTTAGATAGACTGGGGGCGATTTTAACCATAGGACTAATTTCTTCCCAACTTTCTCTTAAGAGAAGTTGAGCCTGTTTTAAAGCTTCAGGAGATTCTAAAATTAACAAACCTTCAGCTAAATCAATCTTTTCTTCAATCTCGGATATTTGAATTTGATATTCTTTTAATTGTTTTTCTGTTTGTTTTTGAAAGATCAAAGAGCCTAAAAACAAAACTAAAACCAAGCTCAAAATCAAAATTGTATTTTTGTGCTTAACAAAAATTTTAATTCTTTTTTTAAATTTTTTGATGGAAACGAGATAACTCCTTATATTAAAAGAAATTCTTGGTTTTGGAAAAGATATTTTGGGAATAGTAAGTTTAGCTAATTTTTTAAATCTCAATTTCTGTTTTTCTGGCTTTTCGATTGGTTTCTTTGCTCTTTTTGGTAATTCTATTTTAGGTAAATTAATCTTAGGAATCTTAGGAACACGGATTTTCTTAAAAGCATTCAAAACTGGATTCAATAGAGAAACAAGAGCTTTTTTAAAAGAAAAATCTCTGGTTTTTTCTCGTCTTACAATAGTTGTTTTCTTGCGTTCTTGTGTCTTTTCTCTGGAAAGAATTAATAAACAAATACCAGAAAGCTCTTCAGCTTTTTTAATCTTGCCATTTAAAAGTTCTACCAATCTTTTTTCTTTTAAAAAAGGTTCTTTAGCAATTTCATTTAAAATAGCTTGTTTTTCAAAAAACTCAGCAATTTCTTCGCTCAAAATTAAAAATATATCATCTTCAACCAGTTTGCCAGAAACAATATTTAAAAATACTTTGAGAGGATATGGTTCAATGTCTTGAAACTTTACTTTTTTATCAATATCAACTATTTTTCCATTTCTGATTAAAAATATTTTTAAATTACCTACTTTTGAAAAATTAAACTCTGATTGTTTGATCGAAAGAGTAACAAAACTTAGATTTCCTAACCAACCAGTATTTCCTCTTTGAATTAAGTCTTCTAAAAAACGATTAGCGCTTTTTAGACTTTCTTTGAGCGACTTTTCAGGAGAACGAACTCCTGGAGTATAATATCTATCTTTGATTTTTTTTGATAATTTGTCTAAAAAGCTAAGATCTTGAGGCAGAATGTTTTTTAAAAATCCAACCATATACAAACTTCCTACTCTTTTTTCATAAATATTTTCTGGTTCATAACAAAAACTCTGAAAAACCACATCAGGTTTTAGTTTTGGGTTAAAATAAAACTCAAAAATCTTCATGGTATCATTTTTAATTTTACCCCTTTTCTAATAAAAATAAAACTGTTAAACTAAATTAAAAGGACGGTTAGCTCAGTGGCAGAGCATTGCATTCACATTGCAGGGGTCACAGGTTCAAATCCTGTACCGTCCACTCCTATGAAAAAAGCTTTTGACGAACAATTATACAAAAGAGTGTCAATTAATAATTTAATTCTTTTTGTTATTTATTTAATAGTTCTTAATGATACAAAATGTAGTTTTCAAGCATTGGTTAAAAAATGTTTTAACTTGTTTCCAAAGACTTTTGCTTTATCTGGTAATTCTAAATGGCCTGATACTCGTAAATTAGATAGACCATTAAGAACACTTAGAGATAAAAAATTAATTTCAGGAGATCCACAAACTACATTTTCTTTGACCAAAAAGGGCAAGAAAACAGCTTTACAGATTGCTAAAATATTTACTCAAAGAAAATTATTATGAATAAAGTCAGGATGCATGTCTTTGTAACAGGCATAGTTCAGAATGTGTTTTTTAGAGTTAATACAGTTGAAAGGGCTCAAGAGTTGGGAGTTACTGGTTGGGTTAAAAATTTACCAGACGGAAGGGTAGAAGTTGTTTTTGAGGGCCCCAAAGAAAATGTTGAAAAAATCGTTGAATGGACAAAAAAAGGACCCCTTGATGCTGGGGTTAAAAATGTAGAAATACATCAAGAAAAATATTCTGGAGAATTTAATGATTTTAAAATTAAATATAATTAATGTCTCAGTATTACAATCCCAAAAGAACCAGTAATTTATTTGACCCAAACTCAAAAGAGTCATTTAAGATAAGCAGATCTAAGATTGATTTGTTTTTAGGATGTGCTCGTTGTTTTTATCTTGATAGGCGTTTAGGTACAGGTCGTCCTCCTGGATTTCCTTTTAATCTTAATAGGGCTGTAGATACTTTATTAAAAAAAGAATTTGATGCCCACAGGGTTGCTAAATCTCGTCATCCTTTAATGGAAGAGTATGGTATTGATGCTGTACCTTTTCAACATGAAAAAATTGATGAGTGGAGAGACACTAGAAAAGGAGTGCAATATTTTCATGAACTCACTAATTTATTAATTATGGGAGCTGTTGATGATGTTTGGGTTAATCCTCAAGAAGAATTAATTGTGGTGGACTATAAAGCAACTTCTAAGAATGGTGAGGTTTCAATTGATGCTGATTGGCAAATTGTTTATAAGCGTCAGATGGAAATCTATCAATGGTTATTAAGAAAAAATGGCTTTAAGGTTTCTAAGACAGGATATTTTGTTTATTGTAATGGCAGAACTGATAGAAGAGCTTTTGATAAAAAGATTGAATTTGATATTAAAATCATTCCCTATAAGGGTGATGATTCCTGGATAGAAAAAGCTTTATTAGATATTAAAGAGTGTTTAATGTCTGATCAAATTCCAAACTCAGGGCAAGATTGTGATTATTGTAAATATAGACAGGCGGTCAAAGATTTAGAAAAATAGATTTATCTTAAAAAAGAATCGCTGACAAGGCGATTTTTTGTTAAAATAAACATATATGGAGGACCTGTTTGAACAACAATTTAAAAAGAATTTGAAAGAGAAAGCGCCTTTAGCTGACAAAATAAGGCCTCAAGATTTTGATGGGTTTTTTGGACAGGATGAACTCATAGGAAAAGGTAGCCCTTTACGTCGCGCTATTCAGGATGACAATTTAAGTTCTTTAATTTTATGGGGACCACCAGGTTCTGGAAAAACTACTTTGGCCCGAATAATTGCTCAAAAAACTAAAGCTCATTTTGTAAGATTTTCAGCTGTTAATGCTAGCGTTCAAGATGTTAGAAAAGCAGTTAAAGATGCTAAAGAACGTCTCAAGCTTTACAATAAAGAAACCATTCTTTTTATAGATGAGATTCATAGATTCAATAAAGCGCAACAAGATACTTTTTTACCTTTCGTTGAAGATGGAACAATTATCTTAATTGGAGCTACTACTGAGAACCCTTCTTTTCAGGTGATTTCTCCTCTTTTGTCCCGTTCAGCAGTTTATGTTTTAAAGCCGATTAATGAAAAAGCAATGGAATCAATTTTATTAAAGGCCTTAATTGATAAAGAAAATGGATTGGGTAAATCAAAAATGAAAATCACTAAAAAAGCTTTACAAAGATTAATTAATTTTGCTGATGGAGATGCTCGGGCTGGTTTAAATGGTTTAGAGTTTATTGTTAATTTTTTGAAAACAAAAGAAGAGAACAAGATTAATGAAAAGCATGTTTCAGAAATTCTGAAAGAGCATGCTTTGCGATATGATAAAAAAGGTGAAGAGCATTATAATGTAATTTCCGCCTTTATTAAAAGTATGAGAGATTCAGACCCTGACGGAGCTCTTTATTGGTTGGCTCGAATGGTGGAATCTGGCGAAGATCCAAGGTTTATTGCTCGAAGAATGGTTATTTTTGCGTCTGAAGACATTGGCAATGCTGATTCTAATGCTTTAAGAGTAGCTGTTTCAGTAGCCCAAGCAATAGAATATGTTGGTATGCCTGAAGCTCAGATTAATTTAGCTCACGGTGTTACTTATTTAGCTTCTGCCCCTAAAAGCAATGCTTCTTATGTTGCTCTATTAAAAGCTAAACAAGATGCTCAAAAAGGATCTTTTGGAGTACCTTTACATTTAAGAAATGCTGTTACTAAATTGATGAAAAGCCTTAGTTATGGTAAAGATTATAAATATGCTCATGATTTTCCTAAGGCTAAAACTGGACAGACTCATTTTCCTAAAGAAATGGGGGAGCAGAAATATTATTATCCTGAAAAAGATAAAAAACAATAAACCAATTTAAATATGTCAATTAAAAAAAGAAAAGCCGAGCACATAGAGATTTGTCTAAATGAAAAAGTTGATTCTGACCATAATTATTGGAACGATGTACGTCTTGTTCATAATGCCTTGCCTGAAATCAATAAAAATGAGATTAATACCAGAATTGATTTCTTGGGCAAACAATTAGAATATCCAATCTTTATTGGAGCAATGAGTGGGGGATACGAAAAAGGCAAAATTCTAAATGATAATTGTGCTAAAGTTGCTTCAGAATTAAAAATTGGTTTTTGTATTGGCAGCCAAAGAGCTGCTTTAGAAAATCCAGAATTAATAGAATCATATTCTATTGTTAAACAATATGATATTCCTTTTGTTGTGGCCAATATTGGAGGTGTTCAATTAATTCAGCAAGATGACAAATCTCCTTTAACGCTTGATCAAATAGAAAAAATTATTAATATGATTGGAGCTGACGCTGTTGCTATTCATTTAAATCTGGCTCATGAAACAGTTCAACCAGAAGGTGATCAAAATGCTAAAGGCATTCTAAAAGCTATTACTCAGGTGGCTCAAAGATTCCCAGTAATTGTCAAAGAGGCTGGTTCTGGTATTTCTAAAGAAGTTGCTTTCTTGTTAAAAGATGCTGGGGTAAAAGCAATAGAAGTTAGTGGCCTTAGTGGTACTAGTTGGACTGCAGTAGAATATTACAGAGCTAAAGCACAAAAGAATAAAAACAAAGAAAGGCTTGGTAAATTATTTTGGAATTGGGGCATTCCTTCACCAATTAGTGTTTTAGAGTGCAAAGCAACTAATTTGCCAGTCATTGGATCAGGGGGAATAAGAAATGGGTTAGATGTTGCTAAAGCAATTGCTTTGGGTGCTGATTCAGTATCAATAGCAAAATCTTTATTAAAGAATGCACTTAAAAGCTCTGAAGATGTGAAAAAACAGATTGAAATTATTGGAGAAGAATTGAAAGTAGCAATGTTTTTGACTGGTTGTAAGAATATAGAGGAATTACAGAAAACAAGATATGTTCTAACTCGTAAATTAAAAAGTTGGAACTAAAGTTCTTTGCTTTAGTCAAAGAACTAAAGCTCTTTTCGACAGAGCTTTTTCAAATAAAATTTATTTTTGTAGAGCTTTGTTCTTGACAAGTTTTTTGATTTTGCTAATATTTTTATTATCGTCCTTTAACAAGGAGGTGACTGAAATCAAAGAAGGAGAATTGGTTGGGAAAGTTGTTCATTATTATCCCAAGGTAGGGGTAGCAATGGTTAAGCTTTCTGGCACCCTAGAAATGGGGGATACTGTCAGAATTGTTGGCGGCAAGCATAAGAGCACTGACTTTGAACAAGAGGTTGAGTCAATCAGACTTGACGACAAACCAATAAACACGGCTAATACTGACGACCTGATCGGGCTCAGGGTTCCAAAAAAAGTTCCAAAGAATAGCAAGGTTTACAAAATAACATAGAACTCCTTTTCTTTTATAGACACAAAAATGTGTCTTTTTATTTTTTCTAGGTCGCCAAACAGGCGATTTTTTGATACAATAAACGATGAAATACGATGTCATTATCATAGGTGGCGGACCAGGTGGTTTATTTGCTAGCTATAAGCTTCCCAAAGAACTGAAAGTTGCTATTTTCGAATTAGGAAAAGATATTGAAAAAAGAATATGTCCCAGCGAACTAAATAGTGGCTATTGTCTAAAATGTTCTCCTTGTAACATAAGGGCTGGTATTGGTGGAGCAGGCGGTTTATCTGATGGTAAGCTAAATTTTATAAACTCTGAATATTCGTCAAGTTATACTGTTGGAGGGAATTTTCGTTTTTTAGATAAAAATTATTTAGTAGAAAAAATGAAAGAGGTGGACAAAATATTTTTAGAGCATGGAGAACCAAATAAGTTATACGGAGAAGATAAAGACAAAATCGAGCAACTAATCAAAAAGGCAAATAAAGTTGGTATAGAGTTTGTACCATTAAAGCAAAGACATTTGGGAAGTGATAATTTGCCAAAAGTTGTAAAAAGTATTGACAATTATTTAAGGAAAAAAAACGTTGAGATTTTCACTGGAGAAACTGTTTTAGATATAAATCCAAAGGAGAAAAAAATAACAACAAAGGGAGGGAAGGAGTATGAATATAATTTCTTGATTATTGCTGTTGGAAGAGGAGGGGCGCAATTTCTTGAAAAATGGACAAGAGAATATAATCTTGCATTAAATAGCGAACTGAAATCTATTGATGTTGGAGTGAGAGTAGAGGTGCCAGCTTCAATCATGCAAGAAATAACCTCTACAATTTATGATCCCAAACTTAGGATGGTTACCAAAAAGCACGATGATTACTTGAGAACATTTTGCACCTGTCCCCAGGGATGGGTTATTAGAGAAGATTATAATGATTTTTGTTTAATAAATGGTCATAGCAAAGCTAAAGAAAAAACAAATAATACTAATTTTGCCCTGTTAGGGAATTATAAATTTACTGAACCCTTTAAATATCCCAATGAATGGGGAAGAGATTTGGCTAGATTAACAACAAAGCTTGGTGGAGGAAGTCCAATTGTTCAAAGGCTTAAAGACCTGAGATTAGGCAGAAGAAGCACTGAAAGCAGGATTAAAAGTAATAGATTAGTTCAGCCTAGCTTAAAAACAGCTGTTCCTGGAGATATAAGTTTGGCTTATCCAGGTAGGTTAATGGAGAATATTTTAGATTCTTTAGAACAGCTTAATAAGCTTTTACCAGGCATAGCTGAGGGCTCAACTCTGCTTTATGCTCCCGAGATAAAGTTTTATTCATTAAAAGTAAAAGTTGATCAAAACATGCGAACAAGCATACCTTTTGTTTATGCAATTGGAGATGGAGCAGGAATAACTAGAGGAATAGTTGGGGCAGCAGTAACTGGATTAATTGCAGGAGAGGATATAATTAAGACTTCTAAACTTTAAACGTGGATCATATAGCCATAATGAAAAAATCCTGGGGACTAATTCCCAAGATTCTTAACAAAACAAAGGTAGCAGAATCAAGATGGTACAGGTCTAGAATTGCTCCTTGGAACAGAATCAAAAAAGGACATAATCTTTATTTTAAAAACTCAGGAGAGGCAATAACTGTTAAGACAAAAGTCACTAAAGTAATACAATATGAAATACCAAATAATAGTAAGGCTTTGAAAATAATGAAAAAACATGCTGAAAAAGACTTGGGATTTAAAAAAATTCCTCCTGAAGTCTTAAACTATATTCGAAATAAAAACTATGCAATTTTCATTCATTTTGACTCAGTAAAAGAAATTAAACCATTTAATGTTGATAAAACTGGATTTGGAGCTATGGCAGCTTGGATAACTGTTAATAATATTAATAAAATTAAATTATGATTAGTTTTGAAGAGTTTAAAAAAGTAGATTTAAGGGTTGCTAAGATAATAGCAGCTGAAAAAGTAGAAGAATCTGAAAATCTTATAAAATTAGAAATTGATTTAGGTGCAGAATTAGGAAAAAGACAAATCTTGGCTGGAATTCAAAAATATTACAAACCAGAAGAACTAATAGGCAAACAAATAATAGTGGTAGTTAATTTAGAGCCCAAAAAAATGATGGACATGGAAAGCCAAGGCATGCTTTTAGCAGCCGATATTAATGGAGAACCAATTCTTTTAATGCCTGACAAACAGGTGCCCCCTGGTTCTAAAATTCATTAAAAATATAATTTAAAAATATATGCTAACTTTAAATCAAGTTAAAAAGAACTCTAAGATATTAGAGTTCATTAAACAAACAGAAAAAAGTCTAAAAGCCTCTGGCTATACTGAACATGGATTGGATCATTCAACTTTAGTTGCTAAACGAGCCAGAAAAATTGCTAAGGATATTAGTCTTTCAGAAAAAGAACAAGAATTATCTGCTATTGCTGGTTTTTGTCATGATATGGCTTCTTTTATCAGCAGAAGTGAGCATCATTATTTTGGTTCTTTGCTTTTTCATCAGGTTTTTCAAAATGATTTTTCTCCTTCTGAAATATCCAAGATTATGAGAGCTATTAGTATGCATGACAGAGATGAAATGGAGTTTTCAAACCCTATTTCAGCTGTTTTAATTTTAGCTGATAAATCAGACGTGCATAGAAGCAGAGTGCTTGTTAAAAAAATGAATAGAATTAAAGCTGATATTCATGATAGGGTCAATTTTGCTACTACAATGTCTAAATTATTGGTTGATAAAAAGAAAAAAAGAATTACCCTTATCCTAAAGATTGATGCTAATTTTGTGCCAGTAATGGAGTATTTTGAAATCTTTACTAAACGTATGGTTTATTGCAGAGGAGCAGCTAAATACTTGGGTTATCAATTTGGTTTAGTTATCAATAATTTCAAGCTTCTTTAAAATGCTAATTAAGGTTAGGGCTTTTCCCGAAGCTGGAGAAAACAGGATTGTTGAAAAAACCAAAGACAGTTTTGATGTTTTTGTTAAAGCAAAACCAGTTAAAGGTTTAGCTAATATTGCTATTAAGCAAGTTTTAGCTGGTTACTTCAAGATTTCAGAATCTAAATTAAGATTGGTAAGAGGTTTTAAACAAGGCAATAAAATTTTTGAAATTAAATGAAAAAGATTGATTTTTCGAAAATTTATTCTTATTCCAAGCTTAGTCTTTTTGAAAAATGTCCCAAACAATACTATTTTAACTATCTTGACCCAGAAATTGCTCCTATAAAAAAGCAATTTTTAAAACCTCGGGATTACAAAACCAAAGGTCAGGCAGTTCATGGAGCAATTACTCTTTTTTATCATTTACCTGAACCAGAACGAACTTTTGAAAATCTGAAGAAGTGTTTATCAAGAGCATGGTTTTCAGAGCTTGATTTGTCTCAAAGCATGCCTTTAGGTAAATTAGGGGGTTTTCGTGATTTACATCATGAAAGAACTTCTTATGTTCAAGTTCTAATAATGCTTAAAAAATTCTTTGATGTAGAAGAACCAAATCCTTGTCTATTTTATATTCCAACTCAGCAAATCAAAGATTCTTTTTGTGATTATGAAGAAATGATTAAACCATTGAACGATCATTTTTCGATTTCAGGCAAGTTTGACCGAATTGATAAACTAGAAGACAACACTTTAAGAATTATTGATTTTAAAACTAATAAAAATGAATCTGATAAATTTCAGCTTATCTTTTATAAGTTTTTAGCTGAATTAAATTTTCAAACACCAGTAAGAATTGTAAGTTTTTATTATCTTAATAGGGGAGAAATAGTAGATTTTGATGTTTTAAATACGAGTCAAGATCAAGTTAAAGATCAGGTTTTGAAAAAAATTAATAAAATTCAGGAGACTAAAGATTTTCTTCCTCAAAAAAATAAATATTGTTATCATTGTGATTTTCTTGAAATATGCAAAAAACAACAAAAAATTACGTAATAAATTTACAAGGGGAAAAAGAGCCTTTTTCTTTTCAAAAGGTTTATCGATCTGCAAGGCGGGTGGGGGCTTCTAAAAAAGTAGCTCAAAAAATTGCTGATAGCATTAAAAAAGACTTGCGTATTGATGGAATAAAAACCAGTGAAATTTTTAAGAAAGTTAAAAAACAGCTTAGACAACAAGAACCCCAAGCTGCTTTAAGGTTTAATTTAAAGCAAGGAATGAGAAAACTAGGACCAACTGGTTTTCCTTTTGAGAAATATGTTGGAAAGATTTTCAATAGAAATGGCTTTCGAGTTCAATTAAATCAACATATTCCTGGTCTTTGCACTTCTTATGAAATAGATTTCTTGGCCAAAAAAGGCAATCTATTGTATATTGGTGAATGCAAATATCGTAATGATCCTGGTGGGAGAACACACCTAGATACTGCTTTGGCTAATTATGCTCGTTTTTTGGATATTAAAAAGGGAAGGTTTTTTCAAAAAACATTTAAAAATCTGAGGATCAAAAGCTTGCTTGTTACCAACACTAAATTAACTAGTCGGGCTATTCGTTATTCAGAATGTGTAGGAGTTGAATGTTTGGGTTGGAAATATCCTAAAAATCAAGGATTAGAACATATAATAGATACCAAGGAATTATATCCAATTACTATCTTGCCTTCTTTAAGAAATTATTTAGCTAAGATTTTTGTTTCTCAAAACATAATGATGGCCGAAGATATTTTAAAGCTTGATATAGAAAAGTTTGCTAAAAAAACAAGAGTTCCTCTAAAGCATTTAATACCTTTGGTTAGAGAAGCAAGAATCTTATTGGAAAAAAATTGAGAAAAAGATAAAATAGATTAAGTAAATAAAATTGATAAAATGCAAATACATGAAGCTATAAAAAATAGAAGAAGCGTAAGAGCTTATAAGTCAGACCCAGTCCCAGAACAAAGTTTGAGAAAAGTTTTAGAAGCTGCCAGATTAGCTCCTTCAGCCCATAATGATCAGGATTGGAAATTTATAATTATTAAAGATATTAAAAAAAGAAAACAATTGGCTCAAGCAGCTCGATCCCAAAGCTTTATTGCAGAAGCTCCAGTTGTAATAGCGGCTGTAGCTTTAAACCCAGAAAGAGTTATGAGTTGCGAAATTCCAGCTTATGCAATCAATCTAACTATTGCTGTAGACCATATGACCTTACAAGCCTGTGAACAGGGGTTGGGAACTTGCTGGATAGGTGCTTTTTCCCAAGAAGAAGTAAAAAAGATTTTGAAGATTCCAGATAAATATAAAGTTGTGGCCTTATTGCCCCTTGGATTCCCAGCTGATTCTCCTAGGCCAAAAACAAGAAAAAGTCTTGAAGAAATTATTTGTTATGAAAATTTTAATGAATAAAACATGTCTCAATTAAAATCAGTATTGTCTAATAAAGCATTGATAATTGCTATTATAGCTTGGTTTATTGCTCAATTTTTTAAATTTATCATAACTGCTGTTAAAAAAAGAAAGTTTGATTTTACTTTACTTGTATCCACAGGTGGTTTTCCAAGTTCGCACACTGCGATTGTTGGTGCTTTAGCTACAAGTATTGGGCTTAATTTTGGACTTGGTTCTCCTTTTTTTGCTATTTCAGTAGTCATGGCTTCAGTTGTAATGTCTGACGCTCGAGGCATCAGGAGAGCAGCTGGAAAACAGGCCCAGATTTTAAATAAAATTATTGATGATTTATATCAAAAAAGAGAATTAAAAATAGAGAGATTAAAAGAACTTTTAGGACATACTCCTTTTGAAGTGTTTTCTGGAGCAATCTTGGGAATTTTTATAGCTCTTTTATTAAATTAATATTAATAAACTTAAACAATATGGATCAAACAAGTAAAAAATGGACAAAACATCATAAATACATCAAAAGCAAAAAACATTGTTTTTTTGCCTTACTTAGTATTTTAATAATCATTGTTATTCTTTCTGTTTCTGTTGATGTTTATAATAAAATTAAAGTTGATTCTGAAAACAGAATTACTGTTTCTGGAACAGGTAAGGTTTATTCAAAGCCAGATTTAGCTCTAACAAGTTTTTCAGTTATTACAGAAGCTAAAACAGTAGCACAAGCTCTTACTCAAAATACTGAACAAATGAATCAAATAATAAGCTTTATAAAGGGGCAGGGAGTAGAAGATAAAGATTTAAAAACTATTGATTTTAATATTTATCCTCGTTATGAATGGCAGGAAAAAACAGAGATTCCTCCATATCCATCAGGAAAAAGGGTTTTGGTTGGGTATGAAGTACGTCAATCTCTTCAGGTTAAAATAAGAGAATTAACAAAAATAGGAGAGATTATTCAGGGAGCAGCAGATTCTGGGGCTAATGAGGTGGGAAGCTTACAATTTACTGTTGATGATCAAGATGAATTAAAAAATCAAGCTAGAGAAAAAGCTATTGAACAGGCAAAAGAAAAAGCTAAAGAATTAGCCTCTCAATTAGGAATAAAATTAGTAAGGATTACCAGTTTCAATGAAAGCGGCATTATTCCCCGTACTTATTTATTAGAAGGGTCAGAAGCTGCAATGGGAGGGGGAGCGCCTGAAATAGAAATAGGGGAAAGTAAAATAGAAGTAACAGTAACTCTTACTTACGAAATTAAATAATATGCGTTTTAGTTTGCCCAAAGATGAAAAGAATATGCTTTGGACAAGTCATGTTAAGAGAAAGATGCGATATTATGGATTATCAGAAAAGAGATTAAAACGAGTTTTGCGAAATCCCATCAGAATTGAGAAAGGTATTGCTCCCAACACACTTGCTGTTATGCAGTCTACTGGCACTAAAAAACATCCTACTGAGATTTGGTTGATGTACCAAACAATAAGCGAAAAACGAAAAGCGAAAAACACAAAATTTAAAAGAATTAGAATTATAAGTGCTTGGAGATATCCTGGAATAAGCCCAAAAAGGGAACCGCCTCCAATACCAGAAGACATATTAAGAGAACTAAATACATTAATTAGTCAATAACATTTTATGTTTAAAAAGATTCTTGGTTTAACTTTATTGGCATTTGGACTTCTAATCATTGTTTGGTCGCTTTATTCTTCTTACAATATTTTTACGGGTCAAGCTGAAATACCTGAGGTTTTCACAATGTCTGAAAAAGAAAACTTGCAAGGTCCAGAAAGCGAATTTGAAAAAATAATTAATCAAGCCATGGGTGAACAATTAAAAGGTATTTTGTCTTTAGATTTTCTACCTCAGCTTTTTAGTCTAATGGCTTGGGCAATGTTTAGTGGTTTGGCAATATTTGCTGGAAGCCAAATCTCTGGCCTAGGCATTAATCTTTTAAAATAGCATGATTCAAATAGTTCAAAAACAAAATATTCTGGTTCAATGGGTTTTTTGGCATTTTATTGAAATGCCTAAAAATATTTTAAAGAGCTGGAAAGATATTTTTAGATTTTATCTCAATTATTTTTCTATACCATTGCTTTTAAAAACTCTTTTTGCTCCCTGGAGACATAATCTTTCATCATACCCAAAAGGATTTGATCTTGGCGAGTATTTTGAAATTTTTATTTTTAATCTTATATCTCGAACCATAGGAGCTATTTTGAGATTTTTTTTGATACTAATTGGTATTTTGATAGAAATTTTGATAATCTTTTTTGGTCTTATTATGTTTTTAGCATGGTTTATATTGCCGATATTTTTAATTTTTGGTCTTTATCATAGTTTTAGAATTTTCTTTTGAATTATGAAAAATAAAAAAGCGTTTACACTTATTGAACTTTTAGTGGTTATTGCTGTAATTGGAATGTTGGCTAGTATTGTGTTAGTTTCTCTAGGTCCAGCTAGAGAAAAGGGTCGAATTGCCAGGGGTTTACAATTTGAAGATTCAGTAAGAGCAGGGCTGCAAGATTCAATTGTTGGTTGGTGGAGTTTTGATGAAAACCAAGGAAACTCTGCTCACGATAGTTGGGAAGGTAATGATGTAAATCTTAGTGGTGGTTGGGTAGAAGGTATTCGGGGTTCTGCTTACCAATTTGTTGGAACCGGTTGGGTTTCAACAGATTTTGGAAAAGGCATTGGAGAGGGAACAACTT
>JAUVYE010000026.1 GCA_030603245.1 bacterium
ACTTTTCACCTTATGAAGAGGTAAAACTTCCTATGGGATTTAATACTTTATTTAATACAATTCTCAAAAACCTCAACAAACAATTTAATAAGTTTGAAAATATAGAAAATAAATCTAAAAAATCAAAGGTAAAAAAGGGGGGGGTAAGTGTTAGCATCTATACCTCTGGAAACAAGCCCCCGGAAATAAAAATCAAATCTTTTGGAAATCTTCCTGAATTTAAAGAGAAGGAAAAGCAGATAAAAAAGAAGGCAAAGGGCCTGAAGCTTCCGATGTCAGACCCAAAGAAATTTACTGGATTACCAAAAGAAGAACCTAAAACAAATATAAGAAGATTTTCAAATAAGATCATCTATGAAATAAATATGCCGAGTGTTAAATCAATAAAAGATATCTCTATAATTCAGCTTGAAAACAGCATTGAAATAAAAGCGTTGGCAAAAAACAAAGTCTATTACAAGGTAATTCCAATAAACCTGCCAGTAAAAAATTACAATTTATCAAAAGAAAAACTTATCCTTGAGCTTGAGGCAAGAGAGTAATTATTCTATTCCAAAAAATCGTTCATTCTGATTGTCAATAATAAATATTGCTCTGTGGAAGGTGGTGGGGTTGATAGTGGATAAAAACCTTTAAATAACAAACTAATCTCAAAAAAACATGAGCCTGTAGCTCAGCCTGGTTAGAGCACTACATTTTGCCTTGATGTAAAAGTCAAGCAGAAGGTGATTCTGATAGGATTAAGACAAGCAACAGAATCTTATCTTAATCTCAGCTAGGTAGGGGTCCTCGGTTCAAATCCGAGCAGGCTCATTCTTCATTTAATCTGACCCCAATCTTTAAAAATCAATTTTCTATAAAATAATATGGCAAAAGGAATGTATCATTTTTTGAAAGAAGCATGGAAAAAACCAGACATAAAAACCCTCAGAGAGAGGATGATTAAATGGCGTAAAAGTCAGACAATTACAAAAGTTGACAAACCATTAAGGCTTGATAGAGCACGTGTCTTAGGATATAAAAATAAAAAAGGTTTTGTGATTGTCCGTGTTAGAATAAAAAGGGGCGGGCATAAAAGACCAAGACCTAACAAAGGCCGAAGGAGCAAAAGACTTCACACCCGAAAAACCCTAAGAATGAATTACCAGTGGATTGCTGAGCAGAGAGCTGCAAGAAAATACACAAACCTTGAGGTGCTTAACTCATATTTAATCGGAAAAGACGGAATACATTATTTTTATGAAATCATTTTCGTGGATCCTGAAAGACCTGAAATAAAAAATGACAAAACAATAAACTGGATAACAAAACCAGAAAACAGAAAAAGACCTTTTAGAGGGCTTACAAGCGCGGGAAAAAAAGCCCGTGGCCTCAGAAAAAAATCCAGAGAAATGAAAACCAGACCAAGCTTAAGAGCAAAAGGAAGGTTAGGAAAATAAATGGAGAAAAAACATTTCACAGAAGAGCAGGCAAAAGAGGTCGGAGAGAGGCTTGGAATAAAATGGGATAAATTTGACATAAATCAATTTAGAAGAGGTATGAATGTTGAACTTGAGCACGGAACAGTTAATTCAAATACAAATGTTTCAGACGATGACCCTTTAATCACAGGAAAAATCGCTTTAGCACATTTAAATGAATTCTCAGATTATTATGATCGGCTTGACAAGATGGAAAAAGAAGCTGAAAAATTCTGGGAAAATAAACAACCTTAAAAATATCTCTTTCTTTAAAAAAATATGGTGATAAATACTTTTCATATATTAGCTATCATTGGTTTAGTAGCAATAATTTCTGGGACATTTATGGTTTCTATGAAAAAAAGTATTAGAAGACGATATACTTATCCTTTACTTATATTAGGAGGAGTATGTTTAGAAATCTATAGTATTTATATTAATGATTTAATCTTTATAATTCTCCAAGGAGTATTTATAATATCTTCAATTTATGGTTTAATTAGAATAAATGAAAAGTATGGGAACAAATGAGGTATCAAAAACTTGCCGAGTTATATGAAGAATTATCCAGCACAACAAAACGCCTGGAAAAAATAGACATTCTTTCTAAATTTTTAAAACACCTCCATGAGTCAGACAGAGATATCATGTATCTCTTGCTTGGAGATATCTATCCAGAATATGATGAAAGAAAAATTGGAATAAGCAATCAGCTGGCGATAAAGGCTATTTCAAAAGCG
>JAUVYE010000010.1 GCA_030603245.1 bacterium
TGGTAACCAGGGATGGTATAATTAAAAAAACAAAATTAGAAAGATTTAGCAATGTAAGACGTTCTGGATTAAAGGCTATTTCTTTAAAAAGAGGAGATTTGTTGCAAAAGGTTAAAATGACAGAGGGTAATGATGAAATAATTTTAGTGACCAAAAAAGGCCAGTCAATTCGTTTTAAAGAAAAAGATGTTAGGTCAATGGGTAGAACAGCAGCTGGGGTAAAAGGGATTAGGTTGAAGAAAGAAGATGAGATTGTTGGAATGGAGATAATTAAAGCGCAAAAAGAAAAGAAAAAACCTAAAAATTATCTATTGATTATAATGGAGAATGGATACGGAAAAAAGACTGACATTCAAGAATACAGGGGTCAGGGAAGGGGTGGATCTGGTATTAAAACAGCTAATATTACTGCTAAGACTGGTCAAATTGTATCGTCTAAGATTTTGACTGAAGAAAAAGATTTAATTGCTATTTCTCAAAAAGGTCAGGTTATTAGAACAAAAATTGCTCAGATTTCAAAATTATCTAGGGCTACCCAAGGAGTGAGAATAATGAGATTAGGAGAAGGAGATAAGGTAGCTTCCGTGATTTGCATATGAGAGAGTTTTTAAATCCCAATAAAATCTTAAAACAACTTAAATTAAAGCCAGACATGATGGGTGCTGATTTTGGTTCAGGTTCAGGCGGCTGGGCAATACCTTTGGCTCAAGAATTAGAGGATGGCAAAGTGGTTGCTATTGATATTTTAGAAGAGCCCCTTTCTGCTTTAAAAGCTAAGCTAAAAAGAAAAAATATTGATAATGTTGAAACTATTAAATCAAATGTTGAGGTTTTACATGGTTCTAAGTTATTATCTGGTTCCTGTGATTTAGTTTTAATGACTAATCTTTTATTCCAGATTGAGGACAAGGAATTAGTTTTGAAAGAAGCTAAAAGAGTTTTAAAAGAAAAAGGCAGAATTTTAATTGTTGATTGGAAAAGCGGTAAATCTTTTGGGCCAAAGCATAATAGGGTAGCTTCTAGTGAGATTAAGAAGCTGGCTAAGACACTTTCCTTAAATATAGAAAAAGAATTTGAAGCCAGCCCTTATCATTGGGCATTAATTTTGATAAAATAATATATATGAAGAAAACATTTCAAATTTTAATCTTTTTAAGTTTTGTTTTGCCAACAATAGTTTTGGCTAACGATGTAATTATTGAAAATCCATTAGATGTAGATAGTTTTGAGGATATTATTAATAAAATTATTGATTTTATTTTTAATATTGCATTGGTATTAGCACCCCTAATGATTGTTTGGGCTGGAGGACTATATATTACTTCTGGTGGTAATCCAGATCAGACTACAAAAGCTAAAAATATAATTCTTTATACTCTAACTGGATTTGCTATTATCTTGCTTTCAAAAGGATTTGTTGTCATAATAAAACAATTATTAGGAGCATAAAAACCGAAAAGGTCGAATTGAAAAATTGAAAATTCAACAATTAAAATGAACAAAACTTTAATTTCTTTAATTTTATTAAGCCTTTTAGTTATGGTTCCAGCTGGTAGTTTGCTTGCGCAAGAAGAAGAACTAGAGGAAATAGTGAGCACTCCCGGCGACATTCTTGCTATCATAGAGACAGTTGCGGACTGGCTTTTTAGTGCTTTAATAATTTTAGCAAGTCTTTTTATTGTTTGGGGTGGGTTTGAGTATGTTATGGCTGGAGGAGACGATACCAAGGTAACATCAGCTCGGTCTAAAATTAAAAACGCTTTGATTGGTGTTATTATTGCTGTAGCTGCCAAAGGATTAGTAGCAGTGGTAAGAAGTATATTAGGAGGATAGGATTTCAAAACAGCCTTTTAGAAGTAAGATTTGAATAAGAATTTTAAGCTCTCGCTATTTTGTTAGCGAGAGTTTGATTTTTAATCTCAAAAAGACTAAGATTTATATAATTGGCGGACGTGGTGAAATTGGTAGACACGCAAGATTTAGGATCTTGTGCCCTTAAAGCTTGTGGGTTCGACTCCCACCGTCCGCACACCTAAAAACCGGACAGAAGCCGGTTTTTTTTAGAAATTAGGTTAATTTCATTCGCTAATTTTCTTTACTAAAATTTTCCTTTTCTTTTCTCTAAATATTTTTGGTATTCTAATAACTAAAATTCCCCCTTTCATTGATATTTTGGCACGATTTGGATTAATTTCTACGGGCAGAATTACTTTTCTTGAAAATCTTCCCCAATAACACTCTTTGGTAAAATAGTCTCCCTGTTCTTCAATTGGTTTTTTTCTATTTCCCCTGATTGTTATTACATCGCTTTCGAATACAATATTCAGCTCTTCAGGTTTTATTCCTGCAATGGCTGATTGGATAACTAATTCATTCTTGGTTTGATAGACATCAATTAATAATTGTCCTTCTGGCATAAGCCAATCTTCTTTTTGCTCTGGAGCATCATCCTTTATCTGTTTTATTTTAAGGATTTCTTTTTTTCTTATTCTTGGTTTGATTTGATGAGTAACTATTTTCTTTTTTGGTTTTTTCCTGATAACTTTTTTTCTTGTTTTTTTAATAACCTTTTTTTCTTCTTTGTTTTGATTTTCATTTTCAATTTTTCTTACTTCCATTTCTTGTTCCTTTTCTAACTCTTCTACCGGAAGTTCAATTCCCATCCCTTTTTTTAATTTTTCAAAAAATGATTTTGCCATATATTTTTAAAAGTAATTTTTTTTCAGATCTTCTAATTCTAAAGAAACAACAAAAGATAAACCAATAATAATTGCAATAGGAATCAAAAATCCCATAACCCCTCCTTTTATTATAAAGAAATTAAACAAAGCATGTAAACAAATAGCTATTCCCAAACCCAAGCCTACAAATCTGAATTTTTCTTCCCTATATCTTGAAAAAGAAACAGCCAACCAAAAACCCACTATTGCTGAACAAAGAGCATGTAAGAAAACTGCGCCAACAAAACGCAAAGCTAAAACCAAAAGAGTTTGATGAATAAGGAAAGATGGAATCATTCCCAGCATGACAAAAATATTTTCAGCAGCTGCAAAACCTAGACCAGCAACTATCATATATAGCATGGCATCTACTGGTTCATCAAATTCATCGCTTTTCGAAACCTTTCCCCTTACAACTAAATATTTAAGCGTTTCCTCAACCAAAGCTGCTCCTAAAAGATTATTAAGAAAGATTGTTACAGAATAAGAAAGAGATAGTTTTTGTAGTTCTAGAAATATTCCTTTTTCTATAAAAATGGCTGGAAGAGCACTTAACATGCCCCAAAAAAAGATTTTCAGAATCATTAATCTTGGTTCTGGATGAGTATCTTTTTTAAGGTAATACAAAAGCCAAATAATGCTTGGCAAAATACCTAAAAATATGTAAAGGGGATAGATCATTTTATTCAGGCCAGGTTTCAACCATTAAACATTTCTGTTTATTTTTAATTGGTAATGTTTGATAAATTTCTTCTGTTATAAAAGGAATAAAGGGATGAAGAAGTTTAAGAGAGTTTGTTAAAATATAGAATAAAACATTAATGACTACTTGTTTCTCTTTTTTAGTTTTAGCTTTTTGAATGTTGATTTTGGCTTGTTCTAAGTATTTATCACAAAAACTATGCCAGAAAAAATCATACAAGATATGAGCTGCCTTGCCAAGCTCAAAAATTTCCAGATTTTTATTTACAACTTTTGTGGTTTTTTCTAATTCTTTTAATATCTTTTTACTGTTTGAATCTAATGCTTTTATATTTGTTATCTGTGGTTTATATCCTTTGCTTTGCATTAATACAAAACGAGTAGCATTCCATATTTTATTACAGAACTTTTTACCCATTACAATATTATCTTCAACAAACCTCATGTCCTGACCTCCGGTTACTCCCCAGATAATTCCAAACCTAGTAGCATCAGCTCCATATTTCTCAATCAAATCCATGGGGTCTATTACGTTTCCTATTGATTTTGACATTTTAGTTCCGTCTCGAGCTAAAACGGTAGGATGAACATATATTGTTTGAAAAGGTGGCTTATCCATAAATTCCATTCCAGAAAATATCATTCTTAAAACCCAAAGATTAATAATGTCCCTGGCTGTTGAGAGAACATTGGTTGGATAAAATGTTTTTAAATCTTTGGTTTTTTTAGGCCAGCCAAGGGTAGCAAAAGGCCAAAGGGCAGATGAAAACCAGGTGTCTAAAACATCTTGCTCTCCTTTTATGGGAATTTTGTGTCCCCACCAGATTTGTCTTGAGATACACCAATCTCTTATATTTTCTAACCAGTCAAAATATATTTTTTCAAAACGTTTAGGATAAAATTTTATTTTTCCTGTTTTAACTTCAGCTTTTGCAATTTTAGCTAATTGCTTCATCTTTAGAAACCATTGCTCAGAGGGGATTTTTTCAATTCTTGTTTCGCAACGATAACAATAAGGTACTCTATGAGGATGAGATTCAATCTTTTCTAACACATCCTGTTTTTTAAGTTCCTGAACTACTACTTCACGAGCTTTTAAAACTGGTAGTCCTAAAAATCTTTCTGGAATATCTCCAGCCATTTTTGCACTTTCATCAATAACCTGTTTCATTTCTAAATTATGATTGAGTGAAATCTGATAATCGGCTATATCATGGGCTGGAGTTATTTTTAAAGCTCCAGTTCCAAACTTAGGATCAACTAAGAAATCTTCAATTATTGGAATTTCAATATTAATTATGGGCAGAATAGCTTTTTGGCCAACTAGTTTTTTAAATCTTTTATCTTTGGGATAAACAGCAATAGCTGTATCTCCAAGCATTGTTTCTGGTCTAGTAGTGGCTATTGTAATAAACCCTCCTTGTTTAAGAGGATATTTAATATGATAGAGTTTTGCTTTTTCCTCTTTGTAATCAAGCTCCATATCAGATAAACTGGTTTGGCATCGTGAGCACCAATTTACTACTCTTTTGCCCTGGTAAACTAATCCCTTTTTATAATAATTTAGAAAGGCTGTTTTAACAGCTTCTTGGTAGTCTTCATCCATTGTAAAGCGGGTTCTTGACCAATCACAAGAACTTCCCATCTTTTGGAATTGATTGAGAATAATGTTTCCGTATTTATTTTTCCACTGCCAGATTCTTTTAATCAATTTTTCTTTACCTAAATCAAATCTGGTTTTACCCTCTTTTTTTAATTGTTTTTCAACCACATTCTGGGTAGCAATCCCAGCATGATCAGTTCCAGGAAGCCACAAAGCACGATAACCCTCCATTCTTTTTTGACGAATCAGAATATCTTGTACCGTAGCATTAAGAGCATGTCCGATATGTAGAGCAGCAGTTACGTTAGGAGGAGGCAGAACAATGGTATAGGTTTTTTCTCTTTTACCCGGAAGATTATCAGGATTAAAAAAGCCGCTCTTGAGCCAGAGCTTATAAATCCTGCCCTCCACATTTTTAGGATTATAAGTTTTAGAAAGTTCCATATTCTTATTTTAACCTTAAATTGGCATTGGCTTCAACATTGAGATTGTTCTTTTTTCTTTTTTTTCTCTTAAGCCAGTTGTAGTAGCCCGTTATTGCTATCATGGCCCCATTGTCTGTACAGAACTTTCTGGGTGGAGCCAAAAGATTAAGTTTTAATTTTGAAGCTTGAGCTTTAAATTGTTTTTTTAATTCATTGTTAGCTATTACCCCACCACCCAAAATTATTGACTTTACCTTATGTTCTTTAGCTGCCTTAATGGTTTTGAAAATTAGAACATCAATGATAGCTTGCTGGATTTCAGCAGCCATAGTTTGAATATATTTAGAAGATTTTTTAATTTTTTCAGGTTGATTTTTGTAATGATAAAGAACAGCTGTTTTTAACCCCGAAAAACTAAAATCATAATTTTTATGATAAATCATTGGTCTCGGCAAACTAATAGAGGATGAGTCTCTATCTGATTTTGAGGCTTCTGCCTCAATAGCTGGACCACCAGGATATCCTAAACCCAAAACACGAGCTGTTTTATCAAAGCACTCACCAGCCGCGTCGTCTCGTGTTTCTCCAAGAATTTTGTATTTCCCCAAATCTTTCATTAAAATCAACTGAGTATGCCCTCCGCTTACTATTAAGGCGATGGCTGGAAAGATTTGTTTCTTGTTTCTTGTTTCTTGTTTCTTGTCAAGCCAATTGGCCAAAATATGAGCTTCAATATGGTTAATCGGTACAATGGGCAAATCAAGCTTGACAGCTAATTCTTTGGCAAAATTTATTCCTTGCCATAAACATGGTTCTAAGCCTGGCCCCTGTGTTACTGCGATTAAATCAATCTTAGGGCTACCCGCTTGTTTAAGAGCTTTTTTTAAAACTGTTGGTAAATTCTTTTGATGCTCTCTTTTTGCTAAAAGAGGATAAACTCCCCCATATTGAGCGTGAATTTTAACCTGAGAAGAGACAATATTAGAAAGAATTTCAAAAACAGCTTTTCGCTTTTCGCTTTTTGGTTTACACTTTATTATACTAATACCAGTGTCATCACAGCTTGTTTCAATCGCTAAAATTGTTAAGTTTTTCTTACTCATTTTTTTATTGTCTCAGAAAAGTTGATTTTTTTCAATTTTTCATTTAAAATAGGAAAATCCTGACCCCATCGTCTAGAGGCCCAGGACTTCAGGTTTTCATCCTGAGAACCGGGGTTCGAATCCCCGTGGGGTCGCCATGTTAGAAAATCCTCTTGAAATTACAAAAGCTTCTGAAATAAAGCGCCTTAAAGACAGGGTTTTTTTTAAACTATTTGAAATTATTCCTGCTTTTCTGTCTTGGTCAACTCTTTTGTTGGCTTTTTTATTGTCTTGGTTAGCTCCTATTTCAGTAGCTTTTTTTATAATTGTTTTTGACCTTTTTTGGCTTATTAGGATTATTTATCTTTCTTTTCATCAAATAGTTAGCTTTCAAAGATTAAAACAAAACCTTAAAACTGATTGGTTGAAAAAACTAAAAATTGATTATGCTCAAAATTGGCAAAGCATTTATCATTTAATAGTTTTACCAACATATAAAGAGGGACCAGAAATAATTGCTTCTTCTTGTGAAGCGTTAGATAGTTGCCATTATCCTAAAGATAAAATGATAATAGTTTTGGCGATTGAAGAAAGGGGGGGATTAGAAGCCCGTCAAATAGCTCAAGAAATAAAACAAAAATATGGAGACAGGTTTTTTCGCTTTCTCATTACTGTTCATCCTAAAGACATACAGGGAGAAGTGGCGGGCAAAGGCTCAAATGTTGCATGGGCTTTAAAAAAGGCCCAAGAAAAAATTATTGATCCTTTGGGTATTCCTTATGAAAAAATTATTGTTTCTGATTTTGACATTGATACCAAGCCATATCCTCATTATTTCGCCATTTTAACATGGAATTACTTAAGTGCTGAATTTCCATTAAAATCAAGCTATCAACCAATTCCAATTTATAATAATAATATTTGGGATGCACCTGCTTTTTCTCGGATAATAGCTACTTCTGGAACTTTTTGGCAAATGATGCAACAAGAAAGACCAGAACAATTAGTTACCTATTCTTCACATTCTTTTCCATTTAAGGTTTTTATAGAAGTAAACTATCCCTCTAAAATGGTTTCTGATGATTCTCGTATTTTTTGGAAATCTTACTTTTATCACAATGGAGATTATAGGGCCATTCCTCTTCATTATCCAGTTTCCATGGATGCAGTAATGGCTGAGAATCTTTGGTTAACTATTATTAACCAATATAAGCAGCAAAGGCGTTGGGCTTGGGGAGTAGAAAATGTTCCTTACATGTTTTATAATTTTTTAAAGAATAAAAAAATTCCTCTTAAAGAGAAATTACGTCATTCAATAGTTGTTTTAGAAGGTTTTTGGTCCTGGGCAACAAGCGCTTTACTGATTTTCTTTTTGGGCTGGCTGCCTCTTCTTTTGGGAGGAGAACAATTCAATGTTAGTTTGCTTTCTTATAATCTGCCTCGTCTAACTTCAAATCTAATGACTATTTCTATGATTGGAATGGTTGTTGGCGCTGGAATTAGTATGTCTCTTTTACCTCCCAAACCAGCTCATTATGGTAAATGGAAAAATCTTTCAATGATTTTTCAGTGGTTATTATTACCCTTTACTTTAATTTTCTTTGGTGCTTTTCCAGCAATAGATGCTCAAACAAGATTAATGCTTGGTAAACGTTTGGGTTTTTGGCCAACTGAGAAAAAACGCAAATAGCTATTCTAAATGTATTCTTTGTTTAAACAATTTCAACCTCTTCTGTAAAAGAGGATGTTTTTTTAATTGAGGATCTTTGTTTAATAATTCTTTAGCTGTATTTCTGGTTTTTTCTACTAAAAACACGTCTTTTAAAGAAGCCATTGATAAATCAGGGATACCCCATTGTCTAGAACCTAACAGCTCTCCTGGCCCTCTAATTTCTAAGTCTTTTTCAGCCAATTCAAATCCATTTTCACAAGATTTTAAAGCCCTTAATCTTTTATTTGTTTTTGGAGACGAAGAACTGGTTAACAAAAAGCAGTAAGATTGATAATCTCCTCGTCCAACTCTTCCTCGGAATTGATGAAGTTGAGCCAAGCCAAACTTTTCTGATCCCTCAATCATCATTACTGTGGCATTAGGCACATCAATTCCAACTTCAACCACTGAAGTTGAAACTAAAATATCAGTTTTGCCTTTTTTAAACTTTTTCATTATTTTCTCTTTTTCACTGGTTTTCATTCTGCCATGCAGCATGTCTATTTTGAATTTTGGAAATATTTCCTCAGACAGTTTTTTATATTCTTGTTTAATTGTTTTAGTATCTGTCCAGCTGTTAATAGTTCCATTATTAGAAGACTCAATTCTGGGACAGATGACAAAAATCTGCTTTTTGTCTTTAACCTGCTCTCTTATGAATTGATAGGTTTCTTTTCTTTGCTTGGGCGCTACTATTTTAGTTATTACTTTTTTTCTTCCCTTTGGCATTTCATTGATTAAAGATAAATCTAAGTCGCCGTAAACAGTAAGAGCTAAGGTACGGGGGATTGGAGTAGCAGTCATTGATAAAAGATGAGGAATTAATTCTGATTTTAGAGTTAATTTAGCTCTTTGCTCTACTCCAAAACGATGCTGTTCATCAAGTACAACTAAGGCTAATTTTCCAAACTTTACTGACTCTTGAATTAAAGCATGGGTGCCAATTAAAATATCTACTTTGCCTTGCTTTATTTTTTCCAATAGCTTATTTCTTGCTATTTTTCTGTTTTTTAATTTACTTTCTTTACCGGTTAAAAGTCCAATACTTAAATCAAAACCTTTTAAAAGCTTAGAAATTTCTTGAAAATGTTGATTAGCTAAAATTTCAGTAGGAGCCATAAATCCTGTTTGAAAGCCAGCTTGAGTCACATTAAGAGCAACCATTACAGCTACTACTGTTTTTCCTGATCCAACATCTCCCTCTAATAATCTATTCATTGGCCTTGTTTTTTCTAAATCTTTCAAAATTCGCCAACTGCATTTTTTCTGTGCATTAGTGAGTTTAAAGGGCAAAGAATCAACAAACTCTTTAATAACTTTAATACGAATAGGAATACTAATGGACTTTTCAGTCATTAATTTCATTTTTTCTCTTAAAATCATTAAAGAAAGAATAAATAACTCTTCAAAAGAAAAACGCTGTCTTGCTTGTTGAGCTAATTCCATTGAATCAGGGAAATGAATCTGCCAAAGAGCTTTTTTAATACCTAAAAGCTTGTGTTCTTTTCTAATTTTTTCTGGAAGATAGTCTTGGATTTCGTCTTGAAACTTAGTTAATAATGGTTTTAAGATAAATCTTAACCATCTTGAGGACAGACCTTCTGTTTCAGGATAAACTGGCACTATTCTTCCTGTATGAACTAATTTTGATTTGTCTGATTTGCGGCTTGAGATTTTTTCATAAGAAGGGTTTGATAAATACATTCCTTTTGGCCCTTTAGAGGTTTTGCCAGCCAAATACACCCCATCTTCTGCTTGGAGAGTATTAATTAAATAGGGTTGATTAAACCAAACCACTTTAATTGATCCTGTTTTGTCTTTAACCAAAGCAGTAGTTAAAAACATTCTTCTTTTCCAGGTTTGGCTTATTTTAATTTCTACAATTTCTCCTTGAATACAAACAGTTTCTCCTATTTTAACCTCTGAAATAGGAGTTAAATTAGAAAAATCCTGATATCTATGAGGAAAATGCCAAAGAAGGTCGCGAACTGTTTTAATTCCCAACCTTTTTAATTTTTTTTGGTATTCAGCCCCAATACGAGGAATTTTATTGACTGGAGTATCTAAATTCATGTGCGAGTATTAAAGCACTTCAAACTTTCTCTATTATCTTACCAAATTTAATCCATAAGTTAAAGAAAAGAAACCTGAAAAGGTAAAAAAAACCGACCCCCGACTATTTGTATTCTCGGAGTTCGTATACTCACTACTTATCCACAGCTAAATTTGACATAGAATATCCATTTTTTTCAAGTAATGTTTAAAGGTTGAACCTCCAAACAACTTTCAAACACCTCTAATTTTATTTGAAAACTTACATCTACCTGCGGCTTGCTCAAAAGTCCAAACTCTTTTTCCCTTTTTCCTGCTCTAATTGTTTTATTTTTTCCTTCAGCTCTATCATTTTTAATTCTCTTCCCACAGTTAATTTATACCATTTTTCTAATTCATCAACTCTTTCTTGGAGCTCTTCTTTTGTTTTTTCTAGTTGTTTTGTTCTCTCTTTTACTCTTTTTTCTAATTTTTCTTTCAGCTCCTCTAACTCTTTATGCGTTTTTTTTAATTCAGCAGTGGATTTAGCCAGCTCTCTATAACTTACTTCCAGACCCCGACGGCTGTACCGAAGTCTTGTTTCCCACTCGTTTTCTAATCTTTGAAAATCATCTTTAACTCTTTCAAGTTCTCGACTTCTTACTTCTAAGGCTTTTTTTAATTTTAACACTTCTTCCTCTTTACTTTTTTTATTTTCCATGAATTGTTTATTTATATCTTAAATAGTCCCTTAAGAGAGAACATTTTTTTAATCCTTTGTCTTAAGTAAAAACATTTTCCTTTATCTAACCGTCCACCCTCCATCATTAGCAATTATTGCTCCGTGCATATAATCTGACTCATCAGAAACCAACCACAATGCCAAATAAGCATGATCAATAGCTTTGGCAAATCTGCCGCAAGGGATGTCGGATAACAACGCCTTACTTATATCAGGATTTTCTATTAAAGGTTTAGCCATCGGGGTTTCTGTCCAGCCAGGGCACATGCAATTAATATTAATTCCTTTAGGAGCATAGTCTAAAGCCAATCCTTTAGTTAAACCAACTAATCCAGCTTTTGAGGCATTGTAGGGAGCACTTCCTTCCAAAGCAACTAAGCCACCAACTGAAGAAGTATTGACAATTTTTCCTTTGCCTTGTTTCAACATATGAGGGAGAACATGTTTGCAGCAGAGAAACGCGCTTTTTAAATTATTATCCATTATCTCGTACCATTCTTTTTCGGTTGTTTTTGGAACTTGGTGTCCTCGGGCGATTCCAGCATTATTAACCAAAATATCAACTCTTCCAAACTCTTTGATTGTCTTTTCTACCATTTTTATAACCTCTTCTTCTTTTGAAACATCAGCTTTGATGGCTATAGCTTGACCTTTAAACCCTTGTTTCTCAATCATTTTCACTGTTTCTTTGGCCTCGTCTTCATGCCTATCGTCTATCACTACCTTTGCTCCTTCTTTGGCAAAGAGTATGGCTTCGGCACGACCTATGCCAGAGCCTGCCCCGGTAATAATGGCTACTTTATTCTTTAATTTCATAAGATTAATTTTAGTTATTTATTATTTATATTTTTCCCGACCTTTATGTTTTTTAATTCCCCTGGTAATTTTTCACTAGGCAAATTTATTATTCGTCAGAAAAAGCACTCAACCACTGCCTTATTTATATCCACCAGATAAAATTAGTTAGCTACTATATTTATTTTACAATATTTTATTTTTAGAAGTAAGCGCAATGTAATCTGCATTGTTTTAATCCTCAACCTTTTTAATTTTTTTTGGTATTCAGCCCCAATACGAGGAATTTTATTGACTGGAGTATCTAAATTCATGTGCGCCCAGTAGGACTCGAACCTACAATCTTCTAGTCCGCAACCAGATGCTTTATCCATTAAGCTATGAGCGCTTTTCTATTTAAAATTAACATAAAATTATATTAATCTCAATATTAAAAAATTGACTTAACACCTTTTTGTATGTACAATTAAAGCATTATTTTAATGATTAGGGAGGGGTGCGGCGAATGGTAAGCCAGCAGTTTGCTAAACTGTAATCGTGTAAAAAGCGATTTGTGGGTTCGACTCCCACCTCCTCCGCAATTTTTGGAGAGGTCGGATAGTTGGTTAATTCCGCTAGTCTTGAAAACTAGAGCCTTAATAGGGCACGTGGGTTCGAATCCCACCCTCTCCGCCAGTTGGAATTTTTCAAAATAAAAGAAAATTTTTCATACTCATTTTCCAAAAATGATTTTCTCAAAAAACAAAGGTTTTACTTTAATTGAACTTTTGGTGGTTATTGCTGTCATTGGTCTTCTATCTAGCATTGTTTTAGTCTCTTTGGGTAGAGCAAGAGAAAAAGCAAGAGATACCATAAGAAAACAGGATATAAACCAAATTATGAAAGCTTTGGAGTTGTATTATTTCGATCACGAAGAATATCCAGCATCTGGAGGGGCGAGTTCTCCAAATGGTGGTTGGAGCAACAGTGGAGATAGTAGTTGGGATACTTTAAAAAGTAAATTAAGCGATTACATGCAACTTCCCATAGATCCAATCAATGATACCACTGGTTGGTCTGGAGGCGGTAAATATAATTATTGTTATTTCTCATTAGCTTATGGCTGTAGCCAACAATGGTATATGATAGTTTATAAATTAGAAAATCCTGATATAACCAGCCCAGGAGTAACAGCTTGTGACGGAACCTACTTTAATTACGGAGAAATTACCATTGGTATGTGCCCTGGCTGTCAATAATATTTGTCGTCCCAAAAACCGGTCAAAGCCGGTTTTTAGTTTATTCAAACAGAGTTAATCGCGGGCTATGACAAGACCAATTACTTGTTGAGCACCAGCTTTTTTCAAAATCCAAGCACACTCTTCCATAGTAGCTCCTGTTGTAAAAACATCATCAATCAATAAAATCTTTTTATTTTTGATTTTTTCTTGGTTTTTGACTAAAAAGGCATTTCTAACATTTCCAAGCCTTTCTTGTTTAGCAAGTTGACTTTGAAGAAAAGTCTTTTTAATTTTTATTAAATAATTATTTAAAAGAGGAATATTCCAAAAAAGAGAGAGTTGTTTAGCTAATTCTTGTGCTTGATTAAATCCGCGCCATCTCAATCGTTTTTCATAAAGAGGTACTGGAATTAAGAAAAACTCAGACCCCTCACCAAAAAATGGTAAGGGCTTTTCAATCAGCTGGAAATGATTTATTATTAATGAAGAAAGAGGTTTAGATAGTTCTTTGACAAAGGGTTCGTATTTAAAATTATGGATTAGTTTCTTGATTAAAGGTTTTTTATAGTCTATTGCCCAATAAAGATCATTAAGGTGTTTACCGGAAAACACTTGATGGTGATTATTAATATTAAGAATAGCCCTACAATCTTCACAAAGATAGATTCCTTCCATTTGGCAGTTAAAACAGAATTTGGGAAATAAAAGGTTGAGTAAAAAGTTTTTTGCCATGATGACACTCCTTTTTTAAAATGGTATAATATTAGATTAAAAAATGAAAGTAAATTTAAAACCTTTTTTAAAGATAAAAGACAGATTTGCTAATTTGTCACCTTTTAAGGTAATTTCAAAAAAATGTTTGGGTATAGATGTTGGCACTTCTTCTGTTAAAATAGTTGAATTATCTCGTCTCAGAGAGAGAAGAAAATTAGAGAATTACGGGGAAATAACAGCTAAAGCCCTTTATAAAGAGCCATTTCGAACTTTTGATAAAAGCACTCTTTTGTTTTCTAATCAAAATATTGCTCGGGCCATAAGAGCAATTTTAGAAGAAACCAAAATTATTACTCGTAGAGCTATTTTCTCAATCCCTGATTTTTCCAGTTTTTTTACCAACTTTGAATTACCAATAATGACTCAAGAGGAATTACCTCAAGCTATTACTTATGAAGCTAAGCGCCATGTTCCAATGCCGTTAAGAGAAGTAACTTTGGACTGGCAAATAATCAATGAACGTATTTCACAAAACAAGCAGACAGGATATAATATTCTTTTGGTAGCTGTTCCTAATGAAATTATTAATCAGTACAAAGATATTGCTCAAATGTCTGGATTAGAACTTTTTGCCTTAGAAGCTGAAGTTTTTGGACTTTTACGCTCCTCTTCACCCAAAGAACAAACAGAACCAATTGCTTTGGTTGATATTGGGGCACAGACATCAACCTGTAGCATTATTGATAATAAAGTCTTGAAAAGTTCTCATAGTTTTGATCTTTCTGGAAATGAATTAACTGAGGTTATATCTAAAAGCTTGGATATTGATTATCAGACAGCTGAAAAGTTAAAAGAAAAATATGGTCTTTTATCAAATCAAAGATTAGGGCTAAGTCAAGAAAAGCAAACCAGAGAGATTTTACTTCCATTAATTGATGCAATCTTAAGAGAGATAGACAAGATTTCTAAGAGTTTTCATGAAACTCAAAAAAAAGAGGTTAAAAAAATCATCTTAGCTGGCGCTTCAGCTTTGCTTCCTGGACTGAAAGATTATTGTCAAGACTATTTTAAAAAAGAAATTGAAATCGCTAATCCTTTTTCTGATATTTTTTATACTCCGATTTTAGAAAAAAAATTAAGAGAAATGGGTCCTTCTTATGCTATTACAGTTGGTATGGCATTAAGAGGCCTTGAATAAAATTTATGGCAATAGAAATAATACCAAAACCAGCCAGAAAAGCATCTCCATTACAAAACATTTTGTTCTATTTTGCTATTGGTCTTTTATTGCTTTCTATTGGTGCTTACTTTGTTTTGGGTTATTTTGTAAAAAAATCAGAACTAACCCTTCAAGATTTAGAGGAAACTTTAGCTCGAGAGAAAACCGAAGAAGAGACTATTTTAGAAAAAGAAGTTTTTGGCTATGAAAGAAAAGTGGAAGATTTTTCAACTCTGATTGGTCAGCACACTTATACTTCAAAGTTTTTTAATTTCTTTGAAAGTCTTTGTCACCCAAAGGTTTGGTTTTCAGAAATTAATTTAGATATAATAAACCATAGATTGATTCTTTCTGGAAAGACAGAGACTTTTTTAATACTTGACCAGCAACTTTTAATTTTTCAACAAGAAGAATTGATTAAAGAAACAATTTTAACCAAACTTTCTATTGGAGGGGAGGGCTTGGTTAATTTTACTTTTGATCTTACCCTTAATCCTATTATTGTAAAAAAATGAAGCGTTTAAATATTATTATAATTTGTTTTCTATCAACTATTGTTTTGGGTGTATTTTTATTATATCCAAAGTATCAAAATTTTGTTGTTTTTGAAAAGCAGATCAAGGCAAAAGAAAATGAACTTCAATCAAAACAAGAATATTTGTCCAATCTTTCTGAAAATTCAGAACAACTCAAGAAATATCAAGAAAAACTTTTAGTTATTGATGCTGCCTTACCATCAACTCTTTCTTTACCCAGTCTTTTTGATCTTCTCCAAAAAATTGCCTCTCAAAACGGCTTGATTGTAAAAGACATGAATTCTTCTTATGTTACTAATCCTGAGGGAATTCAAGAAGTGAGAGTTGATTTAAAAATAGTTGGACTTTATTCTAGTTTTAAAAGCTTTATCTCGGTTTTAGAAAAATCAGCTCGAATGATTGAAATAGAATCATTTTCTTTTTCAACCCCTCAAGAAGGAGAAATCTTTGATTTTATTTTAACAATGAAAACATATTCCTACTAAAAAAATGGCAATTACTTTTTTAGAACAAAAGAAAAAACAGCAGCAATTATTATTGATTTTAGTACTTGCGATAATAACCACCTGTTTTATTGTATGGTGGGGATTTTTGAGAAAAGAAGAATGGGTTGTTTTTGAAGAAATCACTCCAGAGATGTTTAGAGGAGTGAATATAAACTTTGAGTTTTTAGAAAATTTTGTTCCTGAAGATTTTGAATCTTTTGAAGAAACACCTGTTTTTGAAGAACAAATTGGAAGGGAAAATCCCTTTATTCCTGTAATTAAAGAATAATTTATCATAATATTTTATGTCATTAATCAAAGAATTGTTAAATAAAGGGCTTATCCAAAAAGAGCAAGTAGCTTCTTTAGAGCTTGAAGTTAAAAAGACTGGAAAAAGAACCGAAGAAGTTCTTTTGGAAAAACATATTATTGAAGAATCAGTTTTATTTTTTTTCAAATCAGAAAATCTGAATATTCCTTTGAAAAAAGTTGTTATTGAAAATGTTTCTTTAGATGCTCTGGCATTAATTCCAGAAGAAACAGCCAGGTATTATTCAATGATTCCATTTGCTAAAAAGAATAATTCACTAGAAATAGGAATGGTTTATCCTGAGGATTTGAAAGCTCAGGAAGCATTAAAATTTTTGGCTCGTCAAGGCAAGTTTACTTATAAGGTTTTTCTGATTACTCCAACTAATTTTGCTAAAATCTTAAAACAATATCGGGGCTTGAAAAAAGAGGTTGGTAAGGCTTTAGAGGAACTGAAAATAGAATTAGCAACAGAAATAGAAGGTAAAAAAATTAAAACACAAGCCGAGTTTGCAAGATTAGCCGAAGAAGCTCCAATTACTAAAATTGTAGCTGTGATTTTAAGACATGCAGTAGAGGGAAAAGCGTCTGATATTCATATTGAACCAACCAAAAAACAATTGAGAATTAGGTTTAGATTATTAGGAGAATTGTATTCCTCAATCTTTCTGCCTTTTAAAATTCATCCGGCCGTAGTCGCCAGAATTAAAATTCTTTCTAATATTAGGATTGACGAGTCAAGAATTCCTCAGGACGGAAGATTTTCTACTATTATTAATGATGAGCAGATTGACTTTCGAGTTTCTACTTTTCCAACCACATTAGGGGAAAAGGTTGCTATTAGGGTTTTAGATCCTTCAGTTGGCTTAAAAGGTTTTGAAGAGCTTGGTTTGACAAAAAGAAACATTAAAATCCTTAAACAAGCAATTGCAAGGCCCTATGGTTTAGTTTTAGTTACTGGTCCTACTGGTTCTGGTAAAACCACTACTTTGTACGCTATTCTTAATCTTTTGAATAGAGAAGGGGTAAATATCGTTAGTTTAGAAGATCCAGCAGAATATTTTATAGAGGGTATTAATCAATCTCAAGTGAAACCACAAATTGGCTATGATTTTGCTCAGGGTTTAAGGCATGTTTTAAGACAGGATCCTGATATTATTATGGTTGGTGAGGTGCGTGACTCAGAAACAGCTTCTCTTGTTATTCATGCTGCTTTAACCGGACATGTTGTTTTGTCTACATTACATACCAATAATGCCATAGGTGTGGTGCCAAGGTTAATTGACATGGGGCTTGAGCCCTATTTAATCTCTCCATGCTTAAGCATGGTTATTGCTCAAAGATTGGTCAGACGACTTTGTGATTCGTGCAAAAAAGAAATCAAACCATCTAAAAAATTTGAGGAAATTATTTTAAAAGAAATTAAAACCATGTCCTCACAGGTAAAAAAAGATATTAAGATCAAAACACCCATGAAAATTTGGAAAGCTAATGGTTGTACAAAATGCAACAAGTCTGGATTTTCAGGGCGAATTGGTTTATTTGAGGTTCTGTCAATGACTACTCAGCTTGTTGATATTATTGCAAAACAGCCTTCAGAAGAGGAAATTTTAAAAGAAGCAAAACGCCAGGGAATGATTACCATGAGGCAAGATGGTATGTTAAAGGTCTTAAATGGTGTTACAAGTATAGAAGAAGTAATTAGAGCAACCAAACAAGTTTAAAATATGAAAAAGATTTTACTTGTAGAAGATGACAACTTTATAATTGATATTTATATTACTAAATTAAAGGAAGTTGGGTTTTCAGTTCAATCAGCTGTGAATGGAGAAGATGCCCTTGCAAAGATAAAACAAAGCAAGCCGGATTTAGTACTTTTAGACATTGTTTTACCTCAAGTTACTGGTTTTGAATTCCTTCAAGAAATTAAAAGTATGCCCGAGTTGAAAAATGTTCCTGTGATTGTTCTTTCTAATCTTGGACAAAAAAAAGAGGTAGAAAAGGGTTTGAGCTTAGGAGCGGCAAAATATTTAATTAAAGCTCACTATACTCCCACCGAAGTAGTAGAAGAAATTAGAGCAGTTTTAAACAAAAACAAATAATATGAATAATTACGCTAAAAAATTAGAAGAACTTCTTGAAATAACGATTAAACAGCAAGCATCTGACCTTCATCTTTCTGTTGGCTGGTCTCCAACACTTAGAATATCTGGA
>JAUVYE010000016.1 GCA_030603245.1 bacterium
ATTCTTTTTTACCTGCTTTAGCAATTTTTTCTAACACAGGTAAAATTTCTGTTAAAGCAGAAATCTTTTTATCAGTGACTAAAATATAAGCATTTTCATAAATTGCTTCCATTCTTTCAGCATTAGTAATCATATATGGAGAAATGTATCCCCTATCAAATTGTAAACCCTTAACAATTTCTTTCTGAAGACCAAGAGTTTTAGAATCTTCAACCGTAATCACTCCTTCTTTTCCAATTTCTTCCATAATATCAGCAATCAAGTTGCCAATCTCTTCACTCTCAGCTGAAATAGTAGCTACCTTAGCAATGTCTTCTTTTTTCTCTATTTTAATAGAAGCTTTTTTCAAAAAACCAATAATTGTGTTTACTCTACTCTTAATTCCTTTATTAATATCAGCTGGAATAAAACCTGTTTCCACAAGCTTTAACCCTTCTTCAATCATTGCTTGGGCCAATACCACTGCAGTTGTAGTTCCATCACCAACAACATCATTAGTTTTCTCAGAAACCTCTTTAATAATTTCAGCTCCCATGTTCTCAATTCTGTCTTCTAACTCAATCTCTTTAGCAATAGTAACTCCATCATTAGTAATAGTGGGAACGCCAAAACCTTTATCTAAAACAACGTTTCTGCTGCCAGGACCCAATGTAACTTTTACAGCATTGGCTAATTTATCAACTCCTGCTTTAAGTTTTTTCCTAGCTACTTCTTTATATTCTATTTGTTTTGCCATAGATTTATTCTAAAATTGCGAGGATGTCTTCCTCTTTCGCAATTAAATATTCTTTATTATCGACTTTGATCTCATTTGGACCATATTTAGTAAACAAAACTTTTTGGCCAGGCCTAACAGAAACTGGAATTATTTTTCCCTCTTCATTCCTTTTGCCGGGCCCAATTGCAATTACTCTTCCTTGTTCTGGTCTTTCTTTTTCAGCTGTTTTTGGAAGAATAATACCGCTTTCGGTTCTCTCTTCTTCTTTAATTGGTTCAATTAAAACATGATCAGACAATGGTTTAATGTTCATATTATTATTTCTTAATTTTTATCACTTGCCACCCTTGAGTGCTAATGGCTATTCTAATGTTAATCAAGTGTCAAAATATTGTCAAGAGTTTTATCAAAAATGGTTTTAATGTTATTATTGATTAATGAAGGCGAAATCTATTTTAACTGGTATTTTAATCGGCATTGTGGCTTTTCCAACCATCACTCTTGGTAGTTCTTTTGTTTCTTCTTTAATTGCTGACAAATCGGTGGACGAGGCGGTGCAGATTTTAGCCACCCAGATTGATAATCTTATTGGTAGGGTCGAAATTGTTGAAATCAAACAAACAGAACAAGAGGCTCAAATTGCTAAACAGGAAGCGTGTAGAGAGACAGACAGGCTTCTTGTTGAAATTAAGGAAGTATGCGGAATTCAACCATTTCCTGGATTAGATGAATGTATCTCAAGGCGTTTAAACTATTATTCTGAAACTGATAATATTTCTGAGCTCAATCGAGCCGATATATTAAAGGAATTAAAATCTCTCTATCTTTCCGCCAAAAACCAATGTGAATTATGAATAATCGTCTCAAAACAATTTGTCTTGTTTTAATTACTTTAGCTATTCTCATCGGTGTTGGTTTTTACTGTTGGTCAGTTTTAGAAAGACAGAATTATTTTGAAAGACAAGAACCGACAAAGATTCAATCTCCTTCTGAATGGAGAGATCAATATTAATCATCTCCCCCGCCATTTGCCTGGCGATACTAACATCTCTGATGGTGCTTTTGTTCCCTTCCATTTTCCTGGTGCTGAAATTTTAGGAGCACTGGGTTTAACTCCTTCCTCAAATTTTGCCCTAATAGGATATAATAAAGAATAATGGAAAAACCGAATCAAAAACCTGATTGGATAGTTATTATTACTTTTTTAACTGTTTGTATTTTTATTTTGGTTTCTTTTTTGATTGAACCAGAAATTCTTAAAATCCAAAACCTAACTGGAAAACTTCCCAATCAAGGCCCGGAACAAAAAAAAGCTATTACCATGATTTTTGTTGGTGATATTATGTTAAACAGGGGTATAGAATATATGATTCAACAACACAATGATTGGAAATGGCCTTTTTTAAAGGTTGCTGATGAACTTAGAAAAGCTGATATTTTGTTTGGTAATTTAGAATCAGTAATTTCAGACAAAGGAACAAAAGTAGGCAGTATTTATTCTTTAAGAGCTGAACCTGAAGCAATTGAAGGATTAACTTTTGCTGGATTTGACGTTCTTTCTTTAGCCAATAATCATGCTTTTGATTATACTGTTGAAGCATTAAAAGATACTTTTGTCAGATTAAAAATAGCTGGTATAGATTTTATAGGAGCAGACTTGAATGAAAATGGAGCCTTTTCCCCTATTATTAAACAGATCAAAGAAACTAAAATTGCTTTTTTAGCTTATACCAACTTAGGACCTTATGGTTGGAGAGCTGGATCAAATAATCCAGGAATAGCCTGGATAGACACAAGTGATTTCGAAGAAATTGAGGAAAACATTATAAACACAAAACAAGATTCTGATATTTTAATTGTTTCTCTGCACGCAGGAACAGAATATGAAACTCAACCAAACCAGTTTCAGCAAGATTTCTCTAAAATGGCGATTGAAGCTGGAGCTGATTTAGTTATTGGCCATCATCCTCACGTTGTCCAACCCCACGAAAAATACAAAGACGGATGGATTTTCTACAGTTTAGGCAATTTTGTTTTTGACCAAGCTTTTTCAGAAGAAACCATGAGGGGACAAATAGTTAAAGTTGTAATTGAAAACAAAAAAATAAAACAAGCTATACCAATAGATATAAGAATTAACCAACAGTTTCAGCCCGAGATTGACGAGAAGAACTCTTCTTGGTAGTATTGTATAATTATGTTTAATAAACTAATTTCACAAATAATTGCCAGTGCTTTGGGAATTTTTCTGGCTGTTCATTTTGTGTCCGGAGTAAGCTTATCTATTGTTCCTGGTCAATCAGAGATATTTGGTATATCAATTACTGAAACATGGCAAATGTTTATTGTAGTTGGTTTAATTTTGGGTCTATTAAATCTTTTTGTAAAACCAATCTTGGGTCTAATTACTCTGCCTCTAAAAATCCTAACTCTTGGTTTTTTTAGCTTAGTAATTAATATGGCCATGATTTGGATTGTTGATATTGTATTTTTAGAATTAGTTATTAATGGATTAACTTCTCTTTTCTGGACAACAATGGTTGTCTGGGGTATAAATTTATTTATGAAAACATATAAATAAAATGAAAGAATATTTACCTACAGCTCAAATAATAGTTTCTTCGCTCTTAATTATTTTTATTCTTTTACAACAAAGGGGTTCAGCCCTTGGTTCTGTTTTTGGTGGTGGAGGCGGTTTTTATTCTACTCGTCGCGGTCTCCAAAAAAAAATATTTTGGCTAACTTGTATTTTAGCAATTCTCTTCCTGGGTTTAGCTGTATTTAACCTGCTTGCTTAGATGCCAAAACATTCAAAGAAAAAATCTCTGAAGGATTATCCTTCCAGAACTCAATGGAAGCAACTTTTTAAAGTTTTAAACAAAAAAGAAAAAACAACTTTTTCTGTTTTTTTAATTTTAGCTATAATTTCTTTTTCTTTCCTAACAATCAATTTCTATCTCCAACACACCAAAGTCCAACCTGCTCTTGGAGGAAGCTATTCAGAAGGATTAGTTGTACAGTCTGGACAACAGCCAAGGTTTCTTAATCCAATCTATGCCCAAACAAATGATGTTGATAGAGATTTAGTTGAACTTCTCTTTTCTGGTTTAATGAAACACGCTCCAAATGGCGAACTTGTTCTTCAATTAGCCAAAGAATACAAGATTTTAGAACATGGACAGGTTTATGAGTTCACCCTAAAAGATAATCTGGTCTGGCATGACAAAAAACCTTTTACAGTAGACGATGTAATCTTTACAATTGAAACAATTCAAAATCCTGACTTTAAAAGCCCATTAAGAGTAAGTTGGTCAGGAATAGAAGTTGATAAAGTTTCTGATACTACTTTGCGTTTCAAGCTACAAAAACCTTCAAGCATTTTTCTTGAACACTGTACTGTTAAAATAATACCTAAACATATTTGGAACTCCATATCTCCAGAAAACTTCCCATTAAGTACTTATAATTTGAAACCAGTTGGTTCTGGCCCCTATAAATTAGAAAGTTTAGAGCAGGACTCAGGAGGCAAAATAAAACTTTTGAATCTAGCCAGAAACTCTTTCTATTTTGAAGAAGGGCCTTATATTCCAAAAATAACTTTTTACTTTTTTAACAATCAAGAAGATTTACTCAAAGCTTATTTAAATGGAAAAATCAAGGGCTTTGCTTTGTCTTCTCCTGAAAATCTACCAAAATTTAATTTAGGTCTTAAAATGTATTCTTTTTCTATGCCCAGATATTTTGCTTTGTTCTTAAATCCAGAAAACTCAAAGCCATTATCAGAAGATGTAATAAAAAAAGCTCTAAATTATGGTATTAACAAACAAGCGATTATACAAGAATTACTTCTTGGTTATGGAAAAATTGTCCACTCCCCTGTTATGCCCCAGATCTATAATCTAAAAGAGCCTTCAGAAACATATCAATTTAATCAAGAAAAGGCAAAACAGATTTTAGACGAAGCTGGGTTTAAAGAGAATGAAGACGGATACAGAACAAAATATACAAAAAAAGCAAGTTCTTTTCAGTTCAAAAGCAATCTTCAATTAAAATCAAGCGGGAATGAAGTAACAGAACTTCAAAAATGCTTAGCTCAATTTCCAGATGTTTATCCTGAAGGAGATATTACTGGCTATTTTGGTTCTTTGACCAAAGCAGCTGTAATCAGATTCCAGGAAAAGTATGCTGATGAAGTATTAGCTCCTTATAAGTTAACTCAGGGAACAGGTCAGGTTAAAACAAGCACCAGAGCTAAATTAAATGAATTATGTAATACTAAAGAAGAAACCTTAGAACTTAAATTTTCTTTAGCAACAGTTGACCAGCCTCTTTTAGTTCAGACAGCTTCTCTTTTAAAAAATCAGTTAAAAGAATTGGGTATTGCAATCAATATTGAAACCTTTGATGTTTCTACATTAGAACGAGAAATTATCAAAAAAAGAGAATATGAAATTCTTTTATTTGGCGAAGTGTTAGGCTCCATTCCAGACCCTTTCCCATTCTGGCATTCTTCTCAGAAAAAAGATCCAGGACTAAATCTATCTCTTTATGAGAATAAAGAAGCTGATAAATTGTTAGAAGAAATCAGAGAAAGTTTTGATAAGGAAATCACAAAAGAAAAATTAGAACAATTCCAAGACATTTTAATTCAAGACTCACCAGTTGTGTTTTTATATAATCCAGACTATCTTTATTTAGTTTCTTCAGAAATAAAAGGTATTAGTGAAGAAATGATTACTGATCCTTCCAAGCGCTTAAGTAATATGGAAAATTGGTATATAAAAACTAAAAGGGTGCTTAAATGAAAAGTGAACAAAAAATAAAAAATAAAAAACCTGAGATCAGACATTTATATAATATGAAAGAGGTTATTTATGATAAAGAATGGCTTAAAACAGCTTCCAATGCTGAACTTTACTATATGTATCGCTCAGTTAAAAAAAAGAATGGCTTAGTCTATGACATTACTGTTATTCCTCCTAAAATGCTCGGTCAAGAATTTATAAAAACCAAAGGTCATGAACATTGCCAAGGAACTTTCCAAGAATTATATATTGTGCTTAAGGGTCAAGGAATTTTTTTGGCCCAAAAATACGAAGATGGAAAAATAAAAGATGTTTTTGCTGTTCGGGCTAAAAAAGGAGAGGTTGTAATAGTTCCAGAACATTATGGTCATGTTACAATTAATCCTTCCGAAGAAGTACTTGAAATGGCAAACTGGGTTGATGAAAAATGCAAGGGCATTTATGATTTATTTGAAAAAAAAGCAGGAGCCTGCTATTATTATACTCAATCTGGTTGGGTTAAAAACAAAAACTACAAACAAGTTCCTGAACTTCGTTTTGAAAAACCTTTAAAATCAATACCAAGCAATTTAAACTTTCTAAAACATGAATAAAATTAAAAAAGCAATTATACCAGTAGCTGGATTAGGAACAAGATTTTTGCCACTTAGCAAAGTTTTACCAAAAGAACTTTTTCCTTTAGTTGATAAACCAGTCCTCCAATATATTATTGAAGAAGCTATTGCTTCTGGTGTTGAACAAATAATTTTTGTTACCAAACCAGAAAAAAAAGAAATTTTAAATTATTTTCAAAGATATTTTAAGAAATCACCAGAATTGACTGAAATCTTAAAAAAGAGACAAAAACATGAGATTTTAAAAGAATTAAATCAAACCGAGAAAATCTCTGAAAAAATTTCTCTTTCTCAAGTTTTTCAAAAACAGGCCCTAGGGGATGGCCATGCTCTTTTGCAAGCAAAAGAAAAAATACAAGGAGAACCAATAGCTGCTTTATGGGGAGATGATGTGGTTGAATCTAAAACACCCTGCCTTTTACAATTAATTAAAGTTTTTCAAGAATATCAAAAACCAGTACTTGCTCTGTGTAGAATTCCCAAAGAAAGATTACCTTATTATGGAGTTGTTAGAGTAGAGAAAATAAAAGACAGAACATATAAGATAAAACAAATTGTTGAAAAACCTTCAATCGAACAAGCTCCGTCTGATTTAGCTATTGTTGGAAAATATATCTTAACTCCTGAGGTTTTTGAATATCTTTCAAAGGGTAAACCAGGAAAAGGAGAAGAAATATATTTATCTGAGAATCTCCAAAAAATGATAGAGGATGGAAAAGAAATTTTAGGTTGCGAATTTGAAGGAAAATGGTTAGAGTGTGGAAATAAACTTAGTTGGTTAAACTCTCATCTTTACTTAACATTAAAAGACTCACGATTCGGACCAAAATTGAAAAAAGAACTAAAAAAATACCTTTAATTTAATAGCCGAGGTGGTGAAATCTGGCTATACACGTAGCGTTCAGAACGCTATGGAGGCAACTCCGTGCGGGTTCGAATCCCGCTCTCGGCACTATGAAAAAACAAAAAAATCTCAAAATAATTCCTTTGGGCGGTTTGGGTGAGGTTGGCCTTAACATGACTCTTTTTGAATATCAAAATAAAATCTTAATTGTTGATGTTGGCTTTAAGTTGCCTGAAGAAAATATGCCTGGAATTGATTGTGTTATTCCCAATATCTCTTATTTAAAAGGAAAAGAGAGAAACATTGTAGGAATTGTCTTTACTCATGGCCATTATGATCATATTGGAGCTGTTCCTTATATTATTAACAAGATTTGGAGACCAGATTTATCTATCCACGCTTCTCCCTTGACTAAAGGAATTATTTTGAAAAGACAAGTTGATTTTCCTGAATCACCAAAATTAAAAATTACTGAAGTCAGGAATGGTTCAAAAATTAAATTAGGACCATTTGCTATTGAATTCTTTAGCCAAAATCATAATATTCCTGATAATTTAGGATTAATTATTAATACTCCAGTAGGCAATATTGTTCATACTTCTGATTTTAAGTTTGATCCTCATCCTGTAAATGATAAACCAACTGATTTTCAGAAATTAAGAAGTATTGCTAAGAAAGGGGTTTTGCTTTTAATGTCAGATTCTACTGGGGCTGAAGAAGAAGGTCATTCTTTTTCTGAAAAAGAAATATTTCAGAATCTGGAAACTATTTTTAAACAATCCAAGGGTAGGATTATTTCTGCTACTTTCTCTTCTCTTATGAATCGAATACAACAAGTGATTACTCTTTCAGAAAAATACAATAGAAAAGTAATTGTTGAGGGCTATTCAATAAAAACCAATATTCAAATTTCAAA
>JAUVYE010000017.1 GCA_030603245.1 bacterium
GACGATTACTATAATAATATGTTTATTAAGATTATTGAAGGGATTGGGTCTGGTCAGGTAAGAGAAATTGTTGATTATAATGGAGCAACCAAAGAAGCACAAATAAGGTCTGAGTGGGATACTATTCCTTTAGCTGGTTCAACTTATAAAATAGAAAGTTCTTATTATTATATTCGATATTTCAATGAAGGAGTTGATGTTAAGCGACAGGTGGTTGTTTATTATTTTTCTGGTGATTCCAATGTTTATGTATCATGGAATGCTCTGCCACCGGGTGGACAGACCATAGAAGATGACGTTTTACAGGAACAACTTATTGGCGAATATGTAACTAATCTTAATTTCTGGGGGTTAAGGTTAATTAATATTTCTATTGTTCTGGAGAAAAAGAATAAAAAAATTGATTTAGAAACTAAAATTTTTACAAGAAATCTTTAATGTTTTTTGAATTTGAAAAAAGAGTTTTTTCCGAAAAAGGAGTAATAATTATTATTGCCAGTATTACCCTTACTTTATTGTTGCTTTTAAGCTTTTATTTTTTAAATTTTACTGTTTCTGAATTTAAGATATCTGAGAGTCAAGTTAAGGCTACCGAGGTATATTATCTAGCAGAAGCTGGTGTTAATGAGGCTATTTGGAAATTAAAACACGATCCAGGATGGAGCAGTAGTTTTGAAGAAGAACCAGGTTGTAATAATTGGTCAGACAGTTTTTCAAGAAGCAATATTCTATTTCCAAACAGTTCTTATCAGGTTCAAATCCAAAATTCCGATTGTGCGAGGGGTCAGATAATTTCTACTGCTCAATTAAGTCTTACTGATGGAAGAATAGTTCAAAGAGAGCTCAAAGTAAAAGTTTTTAAAACATTTGGGAGTTTAACCCTAGACAGCGTTATTTTTTCTGGTGGAACTGCTGAAAATGTGAGTATTCAATTTAGCAACATAAACATACATAACGGCAATCTTTTTAGTAATAAGAATTTAGACATTAAATATTCTAGCACAGTCATGATATACGATAATCCTGAAACCGAAGAAGTGCTCGAAGGCAAAGCTTTGGCGGTGGGTAATATTAGCAAGGTATCTAGTTCTCTTATTTCTACTGCCACCTGTTCAAAAAATGTTTGTGAAGGAGATTGTTTAGAAGAAGGATGTCCTCCCGGTTCAGCAGATATGCCTGGGATTAATTTTAATTTAGAGGATACTGATTCTTATTATAATAAAGCCCAGACTCTTCAAAACGGTTTTCAATGTAGTGTTTTATGTAATGGAGTAGAGTGTGCTACAAACTGTATTTACACGCCAGATGATTTTGAAGATCTTTTGTGGCAAGTAGGACAAGGAGGAACTTTAACTTTGAATAATGAAATTACTTATGTAACTGGAGGAATTGATCTAAAAGGAGAAAGGCGTATTATTGTTAATGGGATTTTGATAGCTGATGGAACAATTAATATTGGAGAACGTTATTGTTGGACAAAGCAAGGTGACAAAGATTGTGGATATAATCAAATAACAATTAATGATTTGGGACTTGGAAAACCATCTGGTCTTTTAACACAAAGCAAGATGAACTTTGGTCCTTATTCTTCCTTTCAAGACATTAATATTACTGGTTTGATTTATGCTTATGATGAGATAAAAATCATAAGTATACCTCAGAATTTCAATATAACAGGAGGCATCTTGGCAAGAAAAATCTCTTTTACTAGTGCTTGGTTACCTGTTAATATTTATTTAGACAATACAATAATCTCTGAAGCAGTATGGCGCGGACCAGAGCCTCCGCCAGAGTCAGAGCTAATCTATTCCCCAATAGTAACTATTGAACACTGGGAAGAGACTTATTAACACTTTAATTAAAATGCTTGATTTTCTTAACTTAAAACCTGAATTTTTTGGACTAGACATTTCTGATTTTTCTTTAAAAATTGCTAAAATTAAAAAAGGCAGAGAATTTTTAGAATTGGAATCTTTTAGTGAAACAGAAATAGCGCCTGGAATTATTAAAAAGGGGGAGATTAAAAAACAAGAGGAGCTAACCAAAATTATCAAAAAAGCCATACTTGAAGTTAATGGAAAAAAAATAGAAACAAAACACGTTATTTGTTCTTTGCCAGAGGAAAAGGCATTTTTACAAGTAGTTAAAATGCCTAAAATGTCTAAACAAGATTTAGGATCTGCTATTCTTTATGAGGCTGAAAATTATATTCCATTACCAATTGAAAAAGTTTATTTAGACTTTCAGATTGTTTCTTTTGCTGATAATGCAAAAGAAATAGAAGTTTTAATTGTCGCCCTTCCCAGACAAAGCGTTGATTTTTACATTTCTTGTCTTAAAAAAGCAGGACTTCAACCATTGTGTTTAGAGATTGAATCTTTGGCTATTGCTCGTGCTTTAATTAAAAATAAAACTTCAGACAAAACTGTTTTGTTAATTGATTTGGGGCTTACGAAAACAGGATTTATTGTTTTTTCTGGAAATTGTGTGAGATTTAGCACCTTTATTCCTGTTTCCTCTCATAGCTTTACCAAGATCATTGCCAAATCTCTTAATGTTGAGGAAAAAGAAGCTGAAAAATTAAAAATTAAACATGGTTTAGAGGGAAAAATTCACTTTACAACTAAACGAAATAAGGCTGAAAAAAAGATAGAACAAGGAAGAGTTTTTGAAGCCTTAATTCCTGCTTTAACCGACCTTTTGCAGCAAATTAAAAACTATATTACTTATTATAAAACCCACCCCTCTTTTAAACATTTTTCAAAGAATCATAAAGGAATAGAAAAGATTTTGCTTTGTGGTGGGGGTGCAAATCTAAAAGGGCTTTCAGAGCTTCTTTCGATTGAATTAAAAATTCCAGTTGAATTAGGAAACCCTTTGATTAATCTTTCACCGAACGCTAAAAAGAAAATACCTAAAGCCTTTTTGGAAAAATCATTAGCTTATACAACGGCCATTGGTTTAGCTTTAAGAAGGAAAAAACAAGGATAATTATGATTAATCTATTATCTCCAAAGGAAAAACTAGTTTTAATAGAAGAAGAAAATCAGAAACTCATTTTAATTTTAGGAACTATTCTTTTTCTTGCCCTGTTTTGTTTTGCTTTAATTTTACTCTCAATCAAAATTCATATTTCAGGAGAATTAGAAACTCAAAAAATTTTCCTTGAGCAAAAAAAGCTTGATAGTTCCTCAATCCAGGAGATTGAGCAAGAAATTAAGCATCAGAACCTTTCCTTTTTAGAACTTAAAACTTTTTATGAAAAAGATTTTAGGAAAAGCGAAATTTTAGAAATGGTTTCTCAAAAGCTTCCTTCAAACACTTATTTAACTAATTTCCGCCTTTCAACCGTTATGTTAAAAGAGAAAGAAAACGAACTCTCAATTTCTCTTTCTGGGTTTTCTCCTGATAGAGATGTTTTGATGGAATTTCAGAAAAATCTTGAAAGCGAAGACATATTTCAAGAAGTTGACTTTCCTCCTTCTAATTGGGTTAAACCAAATGATATTGATTTTTCAGTCAGTTTTAAGATTCAACTAGAATGAATTTCAAAAATAAAACTCAAATATCTCTAATAATGTTCTGTGTTTTCAATATTGGCCTCATTATTTTTTTGATTTATCCTCTTATTTCAGATATTAGAAAAAATTCTCAGGAATTGATTTCTGCCAAAAAAGACCTTATTATGTTTGAAGCAAAAATCAGAAACTTAGAAGAATTTAACGCAACGTATTCAGAGCTTGAGCCAAATTTTAAGAAAGCTTTTAATCTTTTCATTAATTCTAAGGCACCAGTGAGATTTATGGAGTCCTTAGAAAAAATTTCTCAGGATTGTCAACTGCAAACTGAAATTTTTCCTGTTCATATTTCAAGTGGTAAAGAATATAAGTGGTCATTTTTGCCACTTAGGATTACTTCAGTCGGATATTTTCCTAATTTTTTGAAATTTCTAAAAAAGATAGAATATAGTCCTTATTTAATTGAAATTGAAAGTTTAAATATCAGTAGATTGACTGAAAAAGAAATCGAATTAAAAGAATTTGAGAATCTTGTATTAGGGGGTATAAAAACCACTCTTACTATAAAAGTTTTTACTCAACAGGAACAATGAAAATGCCTAAGGTTAAAACTAAAAATATTAAAGATTTTTCTAAAAAAATACCTAAAAAATTAGCTGTTTATGCTTTTCTAACTTTTTTAGGGATTTTACTGATTTTCTCTATTATTAGTGTTTTTATTTTTTACCAAAACGTTACTTTAGCTCAGAGGAAAGAAATAGAAGTTTCTGAGAGTCCCTTAGGATTTGACAAAACTATTTATCAACAAGTTTTAGATGTTTGGGAACAAAAAGAGAAAAGGTTTAATGAGTTGGATTCTGAGGAATATCTTAATATTTTTATAACAATTGACTAAACAATCAATTTGATTTAAAATATTGATTACTTGCCCCTGTAGTTCAACGGATAGAATAGGAACCTTCTAAGTTCTAGATCGAGGTTCGATTCCTCGCAGGGGTACTATATGGTGGCTATGGTGTAGCGGTAACACTGCTCCCTGTGAAGGAGCCGTCGCCGGTTCGAATCCGACTAGCCACCCAAGATAGGATTTTTTGAGTAAATTTCTTCAAAATTAAGTTCATTTACGCCATTTTTAATAGGTTCGAACCATCGCTCGCAATTTTTTATTTTGTTTGTATTTTATTAACAGACATATTGTGATAACATAAGAGTAGAGCTTATCTCACAAAGGTCGAGTTGAGAAAATTTTAAATATTATTACTCTTAATTATATGGAAGAAGGCTTAAGAGAACAATTTCTAATGGTTTATGCCAATATTCCACTTAATTTGCGAGATGAAACCATCTTGCTTTTAGAGGGTGAAAAGATACCAATTACTTGGAATGTGGCCTATCTAGAGGTGCGAGAAAATACTGAAGTAAGTAAAGAAATATTGGAAAAATTAAAAAAAATGGATTTAATTTAAAAATATGCCTGATACAAACAAACAACCTTCTCAAGAAGAAATGAATTTAGTCATCTTTCGCTTAGAAGTTCAATCACCAGAACTACATTTTTCTAGTGGGAATAACTTTCATAATTTTTCCAGAGATGAGATGATAAATCAAATAAAAGATAATACTAAAGTTGGTAAAGAGTTCGTAGCAACCGAATTAAAATTTTTAAGAGCTCTAAAAGACGGTTCTCTACTGGAAGCATTAGACACTGATGATGAATAATATATGTCAAGAATCATTGTTGTAACTAATCCAGCTGACGATATACCATTAAAATATCTAGATGCATGGCTAGAATTAATTATAGAAACGGCTAAAAAGCAAAAAGATACATTGATTTTTGAGTTGAAAAATGAACAGGCAAATAAACAGGAATTAACACGAGTTATTCAAAAAGAAAAACCACAGTTGATTCTATTCAATGGGCATGGGAACGATAGCTGCATAGCGGGCTTTAAACAAGAAATATTAATTAAGTGCAATGATAACGAATGTTTACTCAAGGGAAAAATCGTCCATTCAATATCATGCAACTCAGGAAAAGAACTAGGTCAAAAATGCATCAAAATAGGCACATTGTCTTATATTGGTTATAGTGAAGAGTTTAAATTAACTCATTTGAATAAACAAACAAAGCAAGAAAGATTAAATGATCCTATTGCTACATTTTTTTTAGGGCCTGCATTTGAAGTAGTTTTAGCGTTAATTAATGGTGCTACAACAGCAGAAGCTTATAAAAAGTCACAAGCAATGTACGCGAAATGTCTAAGAACATTGCTAGCTAGTTCTAAAACAGAATATAATACAACAATTGCTAGTAGACTTTTTCACAATCTAGAATATCAGGTTTGCTTAGGTAATCATCAAGTAAGCTTTTAAAATTCCTGTCTCGGGTAGTATGCTTTATCACGAACAATCATATCTGTGATGTAAATATCTCATTTGACCATTAAAACAGAATCCTAATATCGTCTACGACCCGCAGTTCACAAATCGCCCAAGGAGGCGGTTTTTTGATTTAATTCAATACAAAACAGGTTCGAACATCGTACTCTAGACGACCCTGGTTTAGCCCGAGAGTTTTTCTCGGGTTTTTGTATTGACAAAAAAAGAAAGTTATGTAAAAAATAACTAGTGATACTTAGCAATGGAAAAGAATCAAGACGAAAATTCTTCTGATACTTTAGATCTAGGGCGGGGTTGGAGGAGGGTTTCAAAAGAACAGCAGGTACTCTACAAAGAAATGTCAAGAGAGGAGATGATTAAGTTCATTAACAATTTTGGCAGCAAAGAAAAACGTCTTTTGGAACAAATTCTTGAAAAGGCCATCGAGTTTGCAATCGAGCTGTCTGAAGACCCAAATACTTGGCCCAGAGATTGGCGTCCTATGGCTGCCGCCTGCGTACAAGCTGCTAATATTGAATTGAAAGCAGGAAGAACTATGAAATGGACTCTTAATGCATTTAGCATTACTAACTATAAAGCCGTGAAACATGCATTGAATAGAATTTCTTTTAAGGAAGAAAAAAAACCCCCACCTGACCCGAGCAAGTCATAAACTGCTCTTTTTTTATTTAATTCAACACAAAACAGGTTCGAACATCGTCTTCTAAACGACCCATTAAAAACAAAAAATAGCCCCCAAGGCTGTTTTAAGTTTTATTTTCTTTCTCCCAGTTTTACTTTAAGATCTATTTTCTTGTTTTCTCTTAAAACTTTTAATTTAATTTCCTGACCTATTTTTGTTTTTTGAAGAATATCGGTCAAAGAATTCTTTTCAGTAATTTTTTCTCCATTACATTCTAAAACTATATCATATTCTTGAAGTTTGGCTTTATGAGCAGCTGAACCTTTTACAATAGCTGATTCTCCAAAAGTTTCTCTTACTATTAAAGCTCCATAATCAACTGGTAGCTTGTTTTTTTCAGCTATCATCTTGTTTAAAAGAATATATCTTACTCCTAAAAAAGGTCTTCTTAATTTGCCATATTTTCTAACTTCTTCTAAGTCCTTTTTAGCGTAATTTATAGGAATAGCAAAACCAATATTTTGAGCCCCCATTACTACAGCTGTATTAATACCTATTACCTTTCCTTCTAAATCAATTAAAGGTCCTCCTGAGTTTCCAGGGTTAATGGCAGCATCAGTTTGAATTAATCCTCTTAATCTTGAGGCTTGGTAATTTAAACCACTATAAGCAGTAATATAACGGCTCAGACCAGAAACTATTCCAGCGCTTACTGTATCATGGAATTCTCCCAAAGCATTGCCAACAGCAATGACTGTTTGACCAAGTTCAGTTTTATTAGAGTCACCAAATTCTAAATGAGAGAACTTTTTTCCTTTTATTTTTAAAATAGCAATATCAGTAATTGGATCTCGGGCTAAAACCTTAGCCAGATATTTTTCATTAGAACTTATCACAACAGTATAATCTGCTTCTCTATCACTAACAACATGATTGCAGGTAAAAACAATACCATCAGGAGAAACAATAAAACCAGAACCTCCTCCTATTTTTGTTTTTTCCTTACCCTTTTGAACCTTAGGGATAGCAATTTTTTCTCCTCCTATCGGAAAGAAATAAAATCCACCTATTTTGGGCAAATCTCTGGTAATAACAATAGTTATTACTGCAGGACAAACTCTTTTAACTATTTTAGTAATAGATAATTCATTTTTCATCATATAGTATTATTGTATCATAAAATTT
>JAUVYE010000023.1 GCA_030603245.1 bacterium
TTTTAATTTACAATTTTGGTTATTTTTCTTTAGTTTCGCCCTTGAGCAATATTTTAATTGTACCTATTTTATCATATGTTATGGCCACTGGTTTTATCTTTAGCTTGATAGGAATATTCTGGCAATTTTTGGGATGGATACTTTCTTTTCCTTGCTGGTTTTTATTAACCTATATCACAAAAGTAATTGACTGGTTCTACCAACTCCCTTTTATCTCTGTTCAATTAAAAATTTCTTGGCAATGGATTTTCATTTTTTATTTGATTCTGGGTTATTTTATCTGGAGATTAAAAGAAAGAGAAAGATGGAAATTTTTGGACTTCTGACCTATAATAATAAACAGTTAATGATTATCAATAGACAATGCTTTCAATTATTATTCCTGCCTTAAATGAGGAAAATTATTTACCTAGGCTTTTTGATTGTTTAAAAAAACAAAGTTTCAAGAATTACGAGATAATTGTTGCCGATGCTGATTCAAAAGATAAAACAAGAGAAGTTGCTCAATCTTTTGGTTGTAAAATTGTAAAAGGAGGATTACCGGCAAAAGGAAAAAACGAAGGGGAGAAAATAACTAAAGGAGATTTACTTTTATTTTTGGATGCTGATGTTCTGTTGCCAAAAGATTTTCTTGAGAATACCCTTAAAGAATTTAAAGAAAAAAATTTGGATATTGCTACATTTATCTTAACTCCAATAACAAAAAGTAAGTTCCCTAAAATTTTATTTGATATTTTTTATAACTATCCCCTACGGATTTTTGAGAAAAGATGGGCTCACGGAGCAATGGGGGTATTAGTGAAAAAGGATTTACACAAGTCATTGGGAGGATTTGACGAAGAGATAAAAATAGGAGAAGATCATTATTATATTCAAAAAAGATTAAAACTAGGAAGATTCGGCGTAATAAAAACAACAAAGATTTTTTCATCTTTGAGAAGATTTCGAAGAGAGGGATGGATTAGGGTGGCGTTAAAATATGGCTTTGCTGAATTTTACATGAAACTTTTCGGACCGATCAAAAAAGAGATTTTCAAATACGAATTTGATTATTCTAAAGATGAAAAACCTTAACTGGTCGCTAAATAATCATATGAATAAAGAAAAACTGAAACATTTTTTTTCACAAGAGATTAAATTTCCAAAATTTCATTTTTCTGTTAAATCTTTAACTTTTCTGCTTATTGTTGTTTTAATTTCTTCCTTTTTCGGCTTCTTTGCCGGAATTTTCTCTCTGGTTTATTATTCTGAGATAAAGGATTATTTTTCAGAGCCAAAAGATGAACAAGTTTTACCTCAAGATTCTGATTATGTTCCACAAACCTCTCAAGAAAAGGCAACAATTGATGTGGTTGAAAAAGTTTCTCCTTCAGTGGTCAGCATTATTATTACCAAAGACTTACCAGTTTTTGAGGAATATTATACTGATCCATTTAAAGAGTTTGAACAATTTTTTAATGAACCCTTCTTCGAATTTAATGTTCCTCAATATCGTGAGAAAGGCACCCAGAAACAAGAAATTGGAGGAGGAACTGGATTTATTATTTCCGAAGATGGAATGATTTTAACTAATAGGCATGTTGTTCAAGATGAAGAAGCTGATTATACGATTTTAACTAATGACGGAAGAAGATTTTCAGCTTTGGTTCTGGCTCGCGATCCAATCCAAGATCTAGCTGTTCTTAAAATCGACATGGATAAAGTAATTTCTGAACAAGATGATCTCCTTCAAAAAGACTTTCCCATAGTTAAACTTGGCGACTCTTCAAATTTACAAATTGGCCAAACAGTTATTGCTATTGGTAATGCTTTAGGAGAATTTCGAAATACTATTTCGGTCGGAGTTATTTCTGGATTAGGCCGAACAATTACAGCTTCCGGAGAAGGAATAATTGAAACATTAGAGGATGTTATCCAGACTGATGCAGCCATAAACAAAGGAAATTCCGGAGGACCTCTTTTAAATCTTAAAGGAGAGGTGATTGGTGTTAATGTGGCTATGGCTCAGGAAGCCCAGAATATTGGCTTTAGCATACCTATTAATAAAGCAAAGAAAGACATTGAGCAGGTTAAGACGCTTGGTAAAATCGTCTATCCTTTTTTAGGAGTAAGATATATTTTGATAACTTCAGAGATCCAGGAAGAAAAAAACCTTTCAGTTGATTACGGTGCTTTAATTATTAAGGGAGATAATCTTGGCGAAACTGCCATTACTCCTGGTTCAGCTGCTGAAAAAGTCGGTCTTCAGGAATCTGATATAATTTTAGAGCTTAATGGAGAAAGAATTACTCTTCAGAATTCTTTGGCTAAAATTATTCAAAAATACAACCCCGAAGACAAAGTAGTTTTGAAAATTTTAAGAGGAGAAGAAGAAAAAATAATAGAAGTAACTTTAGGAGAACGCACTTGGTAATATTTGACTTTTTTATATTTCTTATTCATAATCAATTTGTATGCCCTATATGCAAGGGGGTGATTTCACCCATAAAGCACAAGAAGTAATAATTCAGGCCCAGTCAATTGTCCGAGAGAAGAATCAACAGCAAATAGATGCTTTGCATTTGCTTTTGGCTTTACTCTCTCAGGAAGAAAATATTGTTATCACTCTTTTACAAAGAATTCAAGTTGACATAGAACCGCTTAAGAAAAAAACCGAGAAAGAGATTGGTAAAATTCCTTCGATAAGCGGGGGTCAGACTCTTGGCCAGTTTTATCTTACTCAGGATTTGGCTCAGGTTTTGGAAAGAGCAAGGCAGGAAGCCATGAAAATGGGCGATGAATTTGTTTCTATCGAGCATTTGTTTTTAGCTTTGCTTGTTTGTGAAACTCGAGCCAAAGGTGTTCTAGAAAGTGCTCAATTAAACTTAGAAGTATTTTTAAAGAATCTTATTGATATTCGGGGA
>JAUVYE010000005.1 GCA_030603245.1 bacterium
GATTTTGCCAAATTAAAAGATTGCAAAGCTTCTGTAATAGTGCCTATTTGATTAGGTTTTAATAATAAACCATTACAAGCTTTTTTTTCTTGAGCTTTAATTATTCTCTTTGGATTAGTAACTAAAAAATCATCTCCAATAATAGTGATTTTCTTACCAAGCTTTTTTGTAATATCAGAAAATCCATTATAGTTTTGCTCTGAAAACGGATCTTCTAAAGAAAGAATTGGATATTGTTTAACCAGGTCAACATAGAAATCCAAATCATACTTTCCAGATTTTATCTCAGAAGCAGCAACATCTATGGCTATCTTTACTTTTTTATTGTATCCAGATTTTTTTATAGCTATCAAAATTAGATTCAAAGCTTGAACCGGAAATTTCAATGATGGAGCAAATCCTCCTTCATCACCTAAATTTATAGCACTCTCTCCATACTCTTTTCTCAATATCTCCTTTAATTCATAATATATTTCAACTCCTGCCTGCAGGTTTTTAGAAAATCTATTGAATTGAGGAACAATCATAAATTCCTGGAAATCTAAATTGTTACCAGCGTGCTTGCCTCCATTGATAATATTGAAACACGGCTTAGGAAGGCTCAGTTTAGCGCCTGATAGTTTAGAAATCCATTTCCATAAAGGCATTTTTTTAGCAGCGGCTCCAGCTCTACAAACTGCCATGGAAACCCCTAAAATTGCATTAGCACCCAATCTAGATTTATTCTCAGTTCCATCCAATCTAATCATTAAACCGTCTATCTTTCCCTGATCTATTACATTCATTCCTTTAACTTTTGGAGCTAAAATCCTGTTTACATTCTGAACAGCTTGCTGAACTCCTTTATTGTGATATCTTTTTTTCTTTTTGTCTCTTAATTCAAAAGCTTCGTGCTTCCCAGTAGAAGAACCCGAAGGCACAGATGCTCTAAAAACACCATTATCTGTAATCAAATCAACCTCAACAGTAGGAATTCCTCTTGAATCCAATATTTCTCTAGCTTTTATTGATTTGATTTTAGAATTTTTCATTTTTTTACCAGTTTCTTGCGCCCGGTGAATAAAGAGCGATAGTTGGTTGTTCACAACAAACTCTGTCCATCTGTTGAATGTGTGATGGATTACATTCATCTCCAGGATCTGGAGTTGTGTCTACATCAACCCCATCACAAATTGCTTCCATAGTGAAATGAGTTATTATTATATAGTCTGTTCCATCTGACCTATAGAGGTAACAATGATTACCTGCTAGATTAGGTTTTGGATCTCCAGGAAGTGTTTCAATAAATTCAGGGGCTAAATTTGGAATCCATCCATTAGAACCTGAGTAGTCATGATCACCATAACAGGGATTCCCCTCCCCCCACCAACTTCCTCCAGTAGAAGGATAGCTTTTATATTTATCGTAATATAACTCAACCGCTAGCTGCAGTTGTTTTAAATCAGAAAATCGTCTACTATCCCTTGCCTTCCATCGCGCTGGACCCAGGGATACCAAAACAATACTACTTAACATTCCAATTACGGCAATCACCACTAAAAGCTCAATGAGAGTAAAAGATTTCTGTTTTTCCATACATTTTCTACGTTGCCGGGTCTTATAATTTTTGTAAATATTCAAAAGCAGCTAAACCAGCTTTGGCTCCTTCTCCACAAGCCGTAACAACCTGTTTATATCTTCCTACATTAACATCTCCAGCTGCAAAAAGCCCTGGAGTTTTTGTTTTACATGTTTCAAAATCAACCTTTATTTCGTCTCTCTCATTAAAATCAACCAATCCTTTTACGAATGAAGTGGCTGGTTGATAACCTATCTCTACAAAAACACCCTCTACTTTTAAAGTTTTTTCTTGTTTAGTTATTCTGTCTTGATAAGTAATAGAATTAACAAAGCTATTTCCTTCAATTTTCTGCAGAGTAACATTAGTAATTATTTCTGCTTTGCCCATCTTTTTTACAGCTTCTTGGTTGTCCTTAAAAGCATTAACTTTGGGATTATATTCTAAAATATAGATTTTCTTGGCTATTTTACTTAAAAATATGGCTGTTTCAAAAGCTGAATTTCCTCCACCAATCACAGCTACTATTTTATCCTGGAACATAAGACCATCACATATAGCACAATAACTTAATCCTTTGCCAAGAAATTCTTTTTCTCCTGGAACCTCAAGTGGCCTGGGATCAGTTCCTGAAGCAATAATAACTGCTTTTGATTCAAATGTTTTCTTGCTCTCAGTCAAAACTGAAAATCCTTTTTCGGTTTTCTCTATTTTTCCAACCTCATCTTTTTCAACATCAATTTTTTGCTTTTCTAAATGAGCTTGAAATTTCTGAACCAATTTTAAACCCGAAATCCCATCTAAACCAGGATAGTTGTTAATATCAATAGCTTTTTTATTTAATTGCCCTCCAAAATCTTTAGTAATTAAAAGAATATTAAGTTTTTGACGAGCCGCATAAATCCCAGCTGTAATCCCGGCTGGTCCTCCTCCAATAATAATTAAATCATAAATCATAAGTGTAAAACTTCGGGAATAGCTTTTATGACATCAGTGGGCAATAATCCTTCTTTTAATCTTTCAGCCGCTAATTCACCTGCTTTCCCGCTAATAAAAGCTCCTGCTTGGGCAGCTAAAAAAGGATCAATATTCCTGGACAATAAAGCTCCACAAATTCCAGCTAAGACATCTCCTGTGCCTCCTACACTCATATAAGGACTACCGCTCTTATTCAAAGCTATTTCTTTCCCATTAGAAATAATGTCTGGTTTATCTTTTAATAAAATTGTTGTTTCTAAACGAGCTGCTTCTTCTTGTGCTGCTTTAATTTTCTCTTCATGAGAAAGTTTGTAAATTTCTCTTCCAGTCAAAACAAAAAATTCAAAGCTATGAGGAGTAATCAAAAATGGCTTCCCCTTAATAATGTCAGCATGACCCTCTAAAGCATGAATAGCTGCAGCATCAATCACAGCTGGAATATTAATCTGAGAAAGATATTCTAAAATTGTTTCCTTTGTTTCTTCTGACCTGCCCATTCCCCCACCAATTAATACGGCTACATTTCCTCTGGCAACCTCCTTAGCAGAATTAGTAAAAGTAAGTAAAGTTGCAAGATGCTTTTTTTCTAATCGCACTCCTTCTAATGGAAAAGCAGACAGGTTTGGCGAAAAAGAAGCCACAATATCAGCTGCTCTTTGAGGAGCAATAATTTTTACCATATCTACTCCAGTATTAAAGGCAGCCATGGCTGAAAGAGCTGGAGAGCCTGAATAAAATTCCCCTCCTCCAATAACTAATAAAAGCCCGAAGCTATATTTTGGGAAATAAGTCCCTGCGGGTCTTAATTTGAACAAATCTTTTAAGATTTTTTTATCTACTTGAATCATAAAATTTGAATGTTAATTGTATAATTTATTTATTCTAACACAAATTTTCTAAATCAAAAACAGAGCAAGAAGACTTCTCACTCCGTTAATAGTTATGTTTTTACCTTATTTTTTTCGCAAAAAAGCTGGGGGCTCCCAAAACTTTTCTTTATCCAATATTTCTTTTTCCTCTGCTTCCATTTCTTTTTTAATTTGAAGGGCATTTTTTCTAACCCTTGTTTCTCCTTGAATGTCAGAAACTTTAACTTTTAGTTTGCGAACTTTTGGTTTACGAATAATAGGAATTACTTTGGTTGAAGAAGCTTTTTTTCTACGTTTTTTAACCTTTTTTTTCTTCTTAAGCTTTAATTTAGGCTTTGATTTGGGTTTTGGTCTGGGTTTTGATCTGGGTTTTGACTTGGGCTTTGATTTCTTTTTAATCTTTTTTGGAATATCTTTAGGAGGCTCTTCTTTTTGAATAATTGCAGAAGCAACTTCAGAAATTTTAGAAATTATTTTCTTTTTAGCTGATCTTGGTTTTGAAGGAAACATTCTTGCTTTACACCCAGTAGCCAATAATGTTGTTTTAATAATGCCAGAATATTTTTTGTTTTGAGAAACCCCAAAAATGATTTTTGCCTCTTTATCAACTAATTCAGAAATGGTTTTTGATATTCTACTTACTTCAGCCAAAGAAAGATTTTTTTCACCACTGATATTGAGCAATACGCCTTTAGCCCCATTAATACTATAAGAATATAAAGGGTTGTAAAGCACTTTTTCTATTAAATCTTTAATTGTCCCTTTTCTTCTGGCAATAGCTACTGTATTCAAATAAACTAATTGACCCCTTGTTTTTTTCTGGGAAAGCAAGGAACCAGAAATAACTGTTTTAAAGTCAGCAAAATCAATATTAATTAAACCTGGGCTATAAATCATGTCAATCAAACCCTCTAAACTTTCAGCCAAACTCTGATTAATCATAGAAAGAGCGCTTCTCAAAGGTGTTTTTTTATCAATTATTCTGAAAATTCTTTCGTTGGGAATAACTGAAAAAATGTCTAATTTTGATCTTGTTTTTTTAAGAGCACTTCTGGCAATTTCCATCTTTTTTTCTCCTTCAAATTGAAAAGGCAAAGTAAAAATACCATAAGTAATATTTCCTAATTCTTGAGAGATTTTAGCAAAAACAGGAATTGCTCCTGATCCAGTTCCTCCACCCAAACAAGCCACTAAAATACAAAAATCATATCCTTGTAATAATTTTTTAATTCTTTCTTTTTCTTTTAAAGCTATCTCTCTGCCCAATTCAGCATTCATACCTGTTCCTAATCCTCTGGTCAGTTCTGTTCCAAATTGAAAATGAAGAGCTTTTTTGCTGGCTGTTTTAAGGGCTTGAATATCAGTATTAGCTACTACAAAACTAATTCTTGTCATACGAGAAGCTAACTCTGAAACAATTGAACTTCCCCCTCCTCCAATACCAATTACTCTAATTTTAATTCTCTTGGCTTGGTAAGATTTGATTCTTGAAACCCTTTTTTTGGGTTTTTTTCGACTCTTACCAACTAAAGATTTTTTGGGAGATTTTTTTATTTTCTTTTTGGCCATTAATTTAGTATAAATTACTAATAATTCCTGTCAATTTCAATTTTTTAATTAATATATCTTTATTTTAACATATTTTAATCAATCAGTTTTTTCTTTTAATACGAGCACCAATCCTACCCCCATTGTTAAGGCAGCAACAAGACCTAAGCTTCCTGGAAAAAAGTTATTAATCATAAAGCCACCAATTAGAGGCCCAAAAATACGAGACATACTTCCTAATGAATTAGTAAAACCAATAATTGCTCCCTGTTCTTCAGTCGAAACACTTCTTGATATATCAGCCATTATTATAGGCCTTAATAAACCACTACCAGTGGCGAAAAAAGTCATTACAACTAAAAACATCCACCATTGATTAATAAAAACAGATAACACCAATCCTATAATCATAAAAACACTGCCTCCAATTTTTAGATTTCTTTCTCCAAAAAAATCTATTATCCTGCCCAACAAAACTCCTCTCAAGATTACACTAATAAATCCAACATAAGCTAACATATAGCCAATATCGCTTGCTTCAATATGCAACTGTCTTCTGGCATACAAAGCAAAACTACTCACCCAAAGAGCATGAGTTAAAATATAAGCAAAGAACTGCCCCAACTCAAGAGATATTTTGGGATTAGAGAAATATTTTTTAAAATCAGCTGTATTAAAAATCTTAAAATCAAACTTTACATCTTCTTTTTTCTTAACTGTTTCTGGTAAGAAAATAAAAGTAGTAAAAATGGTAATCAAAGAGACTCCAGCTGCCAAAAAAGCAGGTAGACTGTAACCAAAACGAGACAAAAACCCGCCAATAGCTGGTCCAATTAAAAACCCAAACCCAAAAGCTGCTCCGCTCAAGCCAAACACTTTACTTCTGTCTTCTTTAGAAGACAAATCACTTAAATAGGCCTGAGCAATGGTAAAGTTGCTTCCCAATAAGCCATCAACAATTCTTGATAAAAAAATCATCCATAAAGAATTAGCAAATCCTAAAATTAAAAAACTAATAAAAGTAGAAAGTTGGGAAAGAATTAATAAAGGTTTTCGACCATAAAAATCACTCAATCTTCCCATAATTGGAGCTGAAATGAACTGAAAAAGAGAAAAACTAGATAAAATTAAACCAACCACAAACGGGCTGGCTCCTAAATCTTCAGCAAAAAATGGTAAAAAGGGCAGGATTAAAGAAAATCCCAAAACCTCAGTAACCTGAATAATAAAAATTGTAATATATTCTTTTCTAATTTTCATAGAAAACCCGAGAATAAATCTCGGTATAGTATTAAAAAAGGAGGGATTAGATATTATCTGTTTAGATGACAAATATCCGTATCAGAACCAAAGCTAGTAGAATTACGCTACCGTAGGCGAAGAGCTCTAAATGCCTGTCGTTCTGAGTAGCTTTGAGTCCGTCAGCGTTGCTTGTCAGTGCTCCAGGGTATATCATCCCTCCATTTGTCTTTTTGTTCTCATTGTCCAAAGGGCCAGAATGCATGTTTGTATTATATCTATCCTGAAAACAATGTCAACGCCTTGGATGAACTTCATTCGGATGAACTTAGTTCCTCTTTCTATTCGGATGAACTTAGTTCATTTTTTAAAGAATATTTTTTATTTCTAATAATGAATCTGCCACTCGCCAAGAGATTTTTTTTAATTCATCATTAGAACTATTAACCGCAATACCATGCTTGGTGGCTTTAAAAACTTCTATATCATTTTCGCTATCTCCTACAAAAACAACTTGATCTATATTAATGCCGAGCTTTCTAACCAATGTCTTAACTTGTTCAACTTTTACCTCTCTCTGATTATCTTGATAATTAATTTTCTGAAGAGCTCCTTTGTTATCAAACTCTAGAGTTGAGTTAGCATAAAACCCGTCTATACCGAGTTTTCTGGCAACAGATTCAACATACATATTAATCGCTCCTGAAATGAGATAAATTGTATATCCTTTTTCTTTAAGGTAAGAAATTAAATCCTTTGCTTCCTTTTTAACCTCTACGCTATTAAATATTTCTTCAATAAATGGTTTGTTAGCCTTGCCGCTCTTTTGATACTTTGTGGTGAATATTCTTTCGGCCTCAATAAAAGAAATTTCTCCTTTTCTGGCTTGTTCAAAAACATCAAGGGCTTCTTTAGAAGACCAACCTAAACCCTCTGATAATATTAACCAAGAAGTTCCATCAACAAGAGTTCCATCAATATCAAAGCAAATTAATTTAATGTTTTCCATATTCCAATTCTATCAAAAAACCGCCTCTCTGGCGATTTTTAAGATTAAGGAGCTTAGCTCCTTTTTGGCGGGTTTAAATAAAAAAAAGGGGGTTCTAATTGATGCTCGCACTGCCTTGGCTTAAGAGCCAACTATCCCCCATATAGTCTTAATGCTTTTGATTAGAAGCATAATCGCTTCGTATTTATCTTGAGAGAGCCGTCTTGCCTCAGGAAGTGTTAATTTTTGCCAATCTCTTAACATTTTTTGTTCCATCTCAGAAATAGCCTCTTCGAAAGTGTCGTAACTATCTAGAAATAACTTGAACATATAGAAAAAAGCATCAAAATGAGCCATTGCATCTGCACAAGCAACAATTTTTGCCTCTATAGTCTTGGGAAGGGGTCCTTTTTTACCACGGTGCGTCAGAATACAGTGCCCTACTTGTTCGATAAAGCTTGGTTCGTAACCACGATCTTCCAGTAACTCTTTTGCCATCTGAGCCCCTATAATATGATGCTTTTCTTCTAGGTCCATTTTCCTAAATGTTTTAAAACGACCAATATCATGTAAATAGGCTGCCATTTCTACTACTTGTTTATCGGCATCCCCCATTCGATCTGTCAGGGCCAAGCTATTATTTACTACAAGAACAATGTGATACTTCCAGAAATCATCGCTATATCTCTGTTTAATTACCTGAACTATTTTCTTAATTTGTTTTTTCATCCTACTGTCTCATTTCATTAACAATAGATTAACACAACTAGTTCTAAAATCAATATTTACTATTCTATCAAAAAACCGCCTGATTGGCGATAAAAATTATCCAAGACTTTCCGATTTTTCCGACGTTCAATTATTCGGATGAACTTAGTTCATTTTTTAAAATGTTGCGGGGCTTGGATTCGAACCAAGATACATGACTTCAGAGGCCATGGTCCTACCGTTAGACGACCCCGCAGAGTATTTAAACTTTTAAGTATTTTCTAATAGCAATAATACTAGAACTTACCCCTAAACCAATCCCAGTAACCAGCTGAATTAGAATAATAGTTAAAACATTATTAGTAAAGTATTGCCAAATATTCAAATCAGAAAACAAAGCATTAATATTAGAGCTAAAAACCAAACAACCTAAACCAAAAATCACAAAAGAAATCAAAGCAGCTATTGTTCCAGCAATTACCCCCTGAACTAAAAATGGACCCCGAATAAACCAGTTAGAAGCCCCAACCAATTTCTGAACCTCAACCTCTTGTTTTAAATTATAGATGGCCAATCTGGTAGTATTCAAAACAACTAAAAATGAAAGAAGAACAAGCAGCACAGAAATACCAATCCCTATTTTCTTAAAAGAATCAGTCAAACTAAAGATTCTTTCAATCACTGGTCTTCTTTGATTATAATCAATCTTTTCAACTGAAGCTTCAAAAACAGCTCCTTCTAAAAAATCAGCAATTTCTTCATACTTAACAGGGTCTGAAGCTCTAATGTTTAAAGAAGCTAAAAATGGATTTATTGCTATTTCTTCTAAAGACGCCATTAAAACAAGATCTTCTTTATGTCTTTCAACAAATATTTCAAGAGCTTGCTCCTTAGAAATATATTCAATATTTTCTTCGTCTGAAACCTGGCAAAGTTCTTGTTTAACGCTTAGAATTTCTTGTTCTGTTGTATCTTCTTTAAAATAGACTGAAATATCTACTTTTTCTTCTAAATTAGAAATCAAAATCTGACTTATTCCTTTCAAAAAGAAAATACAAGTAACTAAAGAAATTGTTAAAACTAAAATAAAAACAGTAGTAGTTATTGCTCCACCATCACGAGAAAAACTTGCCCAGCCTAAACGAATTATTCTTTTAATAGAAGTAAGCATATTATTAAAGGATAAATCTTCCTTTGGGCTCATCTCTGATTACTCTTCCCTCTTCTAAACTTATTACTCTTTTTCCCAAAGAATTAATTATTTCTTTATTATGAGTAGATAAAATAATAGTAGTACCTAATTCATTAATTTTCAACAAAAGACGAATTATGTCTGACGTATTATAAGGATCAAGATTTCCTGTTGGTTCGTCAGCCAAAATAACATCCGGTCTATGAATCAAAGCTCGAGCTATAGCTGCTCTTTGATGTTCACCGGCTGAAAGCTGGGCTGGAAAATGATTAGCTCTTTCAGTCAACCCAACAATTTCTAAAACTTTTGGTACATCTCTTGAAATCTCCTCATCACTTCTTCCTAAAACCTCCATAATATAAGCTACATTTTCATAAGTTGTTTTAGAAGATAAAAGTTTATAATCTTGAAACACAGAGCCAATTCTTTTTCTTAATTCAGGCAATTCATTTGGTTTTATCTCATGAACATTTTGACCTTCAAAAAAAACTTTGCCTTTAGTTGGTTCCTCACGAGCCAAAAGTATTTTTAATAAAGTGGTTTTTCCAGCTCCTGATTTTCCAACAAGACAAATAAACTCTTTTTCTTTAACCTCAAAAGAAACATCTTTTAAAGCAACTGTATTGGGAGGATAGATTTTAGTAATGTTTTCAAATCTTATCACAATATTAATTAATGGTTTTAATTTCTGCTTCTATAAAATTGTCTATTTCTCCATCAAGTACAGCTTCTACATTAGAGGTTTCAATATTGGTTCTTAAATCCTTGACCATTTGATAGGGATGTAAAACATATGACCGAATTTGGTTTCCCCAACTAGCATCAACTTTTTTGCCTTTGATTTTCTTTAATTCTTTCTCCTTTTCTTGTTTTTTTAATTGATAAAGTTTAGCCATTAAAATCTTCATTGCTTTCTGGCGATTCAAACCTTGTAATCTTTCTGATTGACAACTAACTACAATACTGCTGGGCAAATGAGTGATTCTTACTGCTGAATCTCTTTTATTTACATATTGACCGCCAGGCCCTGAGGACCTAAAGGTATCTATTCTCAAATCTTCTGGCTTAATTTTAATTTCTAATTCTTCTTGATTAGAAATCTCAGGCAATACTTCAACTTGAGCAAAAGAAGTATGACGAAGTTTTTGAGGAGAAAATGGAGAAATTCTTACTAATCTATGAACGCCTGTTTCTCTTTTAAAATAACCAAATGCGAATTTGCCCTGAATCTCCATGGTTACTGATTTCAAACCAATTCTTCCTTCTGGTCCTCCACCCTCACCAAAAGATTGATGAAGCATCTTAGTCTTATATCCTTTTTTCTGACAATATCTTTCATACATTCTTAAAAGCATTGTAGCCCAATCCTGAGAATCTCTTCCTCCAGCTCCAGCAAATATTGATAAAACAGCTCCTTTTTTGTCGTATTTTCCTGAAAGAAAAACTTGATTTTCTTTTTGTTTTAATTTTTTTTCAAAAGTTCTTACCTCTTGTTTTAATTCCTTATCATCAATCAAATTATCCAGTTCTTTTTTTAATTTTTGGAAACTCTCTACTTCTTCTTTAACCTGGCTTAATTCTTGGTTAATTTTTATTGCTTTTTCTTTATCTTTCCAGAAATCTAATTCTTGAGTTTTTTTCTCTAATTTTTTTAAGGTTTTTTCTTTCTGAGCTAGATCAAAGACAGTCCTCAAGAACGAGGAGTCTATTTTGTAATTCTTTAATTGTTTCTGATAAATTATCCATAATATTCTTGAGCCGAAGAGAGGACTTGAACCCCCAACCTACGGTTTACGACACCGTTGCTCTGCCATTGAGCTACTTCGGCGGGTGCCAACTGAGCTACACTGGCACAGTCTTGAATAATTTTATCACAAAATATGTATTTTTCAATAGATAAAACCCTGATAAAATCAGAGCTTTTTAGTAAAAATATCTACAAAATTATTCAAATATTTTATCTAACGGCATAAATTTATCTTCTAAACCGTGCTCTTTAGCCACTGGCTCTAAGGTAATATGTCCTTTAGCAATATTTATTCCCTGCTTAAAAGCATGGTCAGACAATACAGCATCAATACCACCCTGGGCAAATTTCTTAACATATTCCTTGGTAGCTGCATTAAGAGCATGCGTAGCTGTAGCTCCCACAGTGGCTGGAATATTGGGAATGCCAAGATAAACTATTTTTTTACCAGTCTGAGGCCCTGTAATAATTATTGATGGCTCTTTGATATGAGTAATCTTAGAAAATTCGCAAATTCCTCCTTGGTCTATGGCCACATCTCCAATAACAGCGCCATCTTTCATTACATCCAACATCTCCCTATTAATCAATCTATCAGCCCTAGCTCCCTTAATATATATTGAACCAATAATCATATCAGCATCCTGTATTTCTTGAGCCAGAATCTCTTTGGTCGATTCTAAGATTTTCAAAGTTGCTCCAAAAGCATTGGCTAAAGGTTGTAATTCTTCCTGAAGCTGTTTTCTTTGTTCTTCTCTTAATTCTAAAATAACAACATTAGCGCCTCTTCCCAAAGCAGAATAAGCTGAATTACGCCCTACCACTCCCCCACCAATAATTAAAATCTTACCAGCCTTATCTCTTATCTTATTAACCATTTTATTAGCAGTCCCTTTTGGAGAAGCTAAATATTCGCTACAAACATCAATTATTCTTTGACCAGCCACTTCACTCATTGGAGCTAATAAAGGAGTTGTTTTATCTTCAAACATAATAGTTTCGTAAGCAATAAATGTTCCTTTACTCTCAAGCGCAGCTATTGTTAAATCTTTATTTGCAGGATTAGCAAGATGAAGATAAGTGAAAAGAGTTAGATTTTCTCTTAAATAGGTAAACTCTTCTTTTTGTGGCTCTTTTACTTTAACTATTAAATCAACCTTGTCCCAGATTTCTTTAGCATTGCTTAAAATCTCAGCTCCAGCTTGACGATATTCTTCGTCTGAAATCTGCGAAGACAACCCTGCACCCTCCTGAACAAGAACCTCATGACCAAGACCTGTTAATTCTTTGACTGTTTGAGGGGTTAACCCTACTCTTGTTTCTGTATTATCTTTGATTTCCTTTACTGTGCCAATTTTCATGTTTGTATAAAAAAAATTAATTAATAATATATTTGCAAAAAGCGAGAGACGGGATTCGAACCCGCGACGTCGTCCTTGGGAAGGACACATTCTACCACTGAATTACTCTCGCAAGATATTTTTGATTTTTTCTAATAACCTGTTAAAAAATCCCTGATCAGCATTTTGTTCCTGCTCAATCCCTGTTTTCCCTGAAGGCAAAACAACTACTGGATTCTCTCCTTCTTTTACAAAGCCCTGCTCTCTAACACCTTCTTCCCAATAAGCTTCTTCGTCAGCCTCAGAAATTCCTGCTCGCAAATTAGAGTTTCTCTCTTCTAATGTTTGGATTTCTTTTTCCAGTTCCTTTATTTCTGAAAGCATTCCTGATCTTCGCTGACTTATCCTAATATTAGAAACAATTAAAAAACCTAAAAAAAGAAATATAAAAAAAATAGGCAAAACTGAAAAAAAATTATGCCAACGAGACTTTCTAATTTTTCTTTTTTTTGCTACCATAATAGATATGAAAAACTCTTCTAAAAAAGGATTTTTAAAAACACTTTGGATTATGTTAGTCTCTTTGGTCGCAATCAGTACAATCTTAATGCTTATTGCTCCCCTATTCTAATCCATTTTAGCTTGATAAAAAAATAATTTCAATCTCCCTTAAACATTTCCAAAAATATCTTAGAAGGAATATGAACTCTTCCTTTTTCTTTTAGTTCTTTTTTGCCTCTTTTTTGTCTTTCCAAAAGCTTTCTTTTTCTGGTAACATCTCCGCCATATAAAGAAGCGGTTACATCTTTTCTTTTAGCTCTAATAGTTTCTCGAGCAATAACCTTGCCCTGAACAATTGCTTGCAAAGGAACTGAAAACAATTGAGAGGGCAATACTTTTTTCAATTTCTTTACCATACTTTTACCCTCTTCAAAAGCTTTTTCTTTAGGAACAATCGTAGAAAAAGCTTGTTCTTTTTCGCCAGCAATTAAAATTTCTAGTTTTACTAAATCTCCTTTTTTATAACCAATCATTTCATAATTCATTGAAGCAAATCCCTGACTCACACCTTTTAATTTATCATAAAAATCAATAATAATTTCTCGCAAAGGAACCTCATAAATTAAAAGTGATCTGTCTGAAAGTAAATATTTTGTTTCAATCTGAATTCCTCTTGACTGTTTTAAAAGCTTTAATACAGGACCCAAGAATTGCTGAGGAGTTATCACTTCTAATTTCATCCATGGCTCTTGAGATTCTTTGATCTGCAATAAATCAGGCCAATCACCAGCTGAATAAATAAATATTTCTTCGTCTTTTTGATTTACAATCTTATAAGAAACCTGAGGGCGAGAAATGATTAAATTCAATCCAAACTCCCGACGCAACCTTTCAGAAACAATTTCAATGTGCAAAGAACCCAAAAAGCCACAACGAAAACCACGACCCAATACTTTTTTTGTTTCTGGCTCAAAATTCAAAGCAGCGTCATTAAGCTTTAGCTGAGCTAATCCCTTTTTTAACAACTCAAAATCATCAGAATTCTCAGGATAAAAACTGGCAAAAACAACTGATTTCGGCTCTTTATACCCTGGTAAAGCATTAATTTTGCTGTCTAAATTAGTAATTGTATCACCAACCATAACCTTACCAGGCTCTTTAATCCCAGTGGCAATATAACCTATTTCTCCTGCTTTTAAATTTTCAACAGGTTTTAATTGTGGACTAAAAATACCAACCTCTTTTACTTCTCCTTTTATTCTAGAAGCCATTAAATAAAAATTGTCACCACTTTTAATTTCTCCATCAAACACTCTTACATAAGCTAATATTCCCTTAAAAGCATCGTATTTAGAATCAAAAATTAAAGCTTTTAATGGTTTTTCAATACTACCTTTTGGTTCAGGAACCTGTTTAACAATTGTTTCTAATAATTCTTTAACGTTAGTACCCTGTTTTCCTGAAATTAAAAAGACCTCTTTTTCTGAAATACCCAATAGTTGAGCCAATTCTTTTCTTGATTCTTCAATCCGACCCTGAGACAAATCAATCTTATTTACAGCTGGAATAATTGTTAATTTTTGTGTTTGAGCCAATTCTAAATTATGAATAGTTTGAGCTTGAATTCCTTTAGTAGCATCTACCAACAAAACAGCTCCCTCAACTGCAGCCAAACTCCTTGATACCTCATAACTAAAATCAATATGACCAGGAGTATCAATCAAATTCAAAACATAGTCTTTATAATTCATTCGGACAGGTTGCATTTTTATAGTAATCCCTTTTTCTTGCTCCAAATCCATCATGTCTAAAAATCTATGCTTCATCTTGTTTTTAGGAATAGTATTGGTCAATTCTAAAAATCTATCTGCTAAGGTAGATTTTCCATGATCAATATGACTGATAATGACCCAGTTCCTAAGTTCTTTCATTTTTCTTTTTGAAAAGCATTAAACACAAAATAAATTGAAAAATGGCTGAAGCAGAAAAAGCCAAAACAAGTCCCAAAATCCTAATATCATAAATCGTTCCCAAATTAAATGTTTTTACTAACCAAAACCATAATCTGCTGTTTGTTCCGAGTAAAGACACAAAACTAAAGCTTAATCCAACATTGAGTAATACAGTTAAAACTGCAATCAAGGTTGGCGTTTTAGTGTCCTGAAGAGCAAAAAACCCTCTAAGCATTAAAGGAATTAAAGCGCTAGCCCATAAGCCAAGACAAAAAATACCCAAGCTGGCTGAAGTAAGCTGGGCTGAAACCTGAGAAAATTGGCCATGTTGAAGGACAATCTTGACAATTTGATTTCTAAAAATAAAAATCAAGAAACTAATTGGAATAATTAAATACAAAATCTTAAAAAAGATTGATTTAAACCTATTCATAAACTCTTTCCTCTCACCATTAACTTGAAGTTGAGTAAATCTAGGAAAAGCAGCTGTGGCAAAAGACACTCCAATAATTCCAATAGGTAAATATTGAAGATTATTAGCAAAATTAAAAATAGCAATAGATCCTTTAGACAAAGTGGAAGCAATGGCTATAATAACAATTAAATTGATTTGCTGAGCAGCTATTCCAAAAATCCGAGGAAACATTAATTTAAATATTCTTTTAATACCTGGGTCTTGAAAATTAAAAATAGGTTGATATTTAAATCCAGCATTTATAGCTGCAGGAATTTGAATTATTAAATGCAGAAAAGCTCCCAAAACCACACCCAAAGATATTCCTAAAACCCCTATATCAGGAGATAAAAATACAATTCCAAAAATAATCCCTAAATTATATAAAATAGGACACAAGCTATAGATTAAAAATCGATTAAAATGATGCAAAATACCAGAAAAAATACTAGAAAGACCTAAAAAGATAGGACTTAAAAGCATTAATCGAGTAAGCTCAGCACTTTGAATTCTGGCTGCTTCAGAAAAACCTGGAATAATCCATTTAAGAATCTGAGGGGTAAAAATAAAAAGCAATAAAGAAATTAAGACTAAAAGAAAAAAGAAAACATTTATTACGTTAGAAGTAAATTGCCAGGCCTTATCCTTATCCTCAGAAAAATATTCAGAAAACAAAGGTAAAAATGTAACTACAATCCCTCCCACAATGAGAATGTTGTAAATAAAATCTGGAATCCTAAAACCAGCAAGATAAATATCCAAAAGTAAACCTGCTCCAAACCTATCAGCCAATAACCATTGTCTTATTAATCCTAAAAAACGGCTAATCAAAGTTGAAATAGCCAGAATTATTGCGCCCTGGGTTATGCTTTTTGTTTCAAAACTTAAAATACCCATATTAAGGGTATTTTAAGCTAATTTACATTATAAATCAAAACTTTCTTTCTTAAATCAACAAATAATTATTTATTAACTTAAGAAAAAATGGGAAGGGTTAAGCATTAAGGCGTTCTACTTCTTGAAAGGCTCTTACGAAGAGTTCAATATCAACTGGAATTCCGGTCTCAAGCACCCCCTTATCTATCAGCTCTTGAAAGGGCTGAGTAAAGGGCACTTCACCTCGGTTGAGAAGACGCGCTACTATCCTAATTCTGCAACGAGCCTCCAGTCTTTCATTATGAGGATCTTGATGCCCTGTTTTTAGGAGTAAAGAACCAAGTGTACGAACGATACGACGGTCTTCTTCAAGCTTTTTCTCTAGAACAGCCCGCTGCTTCTCATTCAGTTTTAGCAGTAGAGTTATACTCATATCTTACCCTGAACTAACCACCAAAAATTGATGAGCAATTCAGGATAAGATAGATTTCCTCCTTCCCCTATATTATTCTAAAGAACTATTCTTAATATGTATTTATATTATATCACTATATCTAAAATTTGTCAAGAGATTCGACCCTTTCTGACAAAACTAAAACACCCTCACAAAGAGAGCGTTTTAATTACTCAAGCAAGCGATAAGCCGAATTCTGTCTTGGGCAATCATCTATCTGGACCAAAGATTACTCTTTGGTTCTTGCGAACTACTTTTTCACTTCGGCAAATCCGGAGATTGTCGAAATGTTTGTTCTTGCACCCGATAAGGATTTAGCCGTTTCACCCCTACATTACTGTAGGAATATCCCATAAATGGGTTGTAAAACCTTTCGGTCTTACACGTCTCTGTTCGCACCTCTACCATTACTGGCGACGGCTGTTAGCCGCTATCTTTTTAAATCATTAACATAAAGCTAATGAAGTGAGTGTTCGGACTTTCCTCCCTGTATTGCTACAAGGCGATTGCCTTGCTTACTTGAGCATATACATTATAGCAGAAACTTTTAAAAAATCAATAGGGATAGGCTAAGCCTATCCCAAAAGAGTAGATTTTCTTTTTCCAACCAATGAAATTAAATCTTCTTGGCTCGAAAAAAAAAGAAAAGAGTTAGACAACATAGAATGGTTTTCGATTTTGAATTGCCACTTTTAAGAATGCTATCTTTTGTCTTGAAGTTTTCCATAATGGTTCTAGTGGCATAACTCGGTCTAAGTCGTTGACAAGAACAAGGTATTTATTTTGACAGTCATTAAGAATCATTTGAATGCAGGTAAGAGCACTATAGTGAAGTTCTTCCTTATCTTCTATAGAATTGCTGGATGTTATTCCTTCTTCTGTCCGTTTAACTATCTCGAAAATGGCGCCTATTGCCTGCTCTTCGCTGAAGGGACGCTCCCCCCAGTCTAGACCAAACTTATCTCTGTCCGTCTTCCGCCACCTAAACTGTTTATTAAAATTAACAAACGGTTCAGGTGGCGCAAGTTCTCTTTTCTAATTTATAAAAGAGCTAAAATGCTAAATTAATTTCTGAGACCTTTTTTCTGCATCCAAGGCCTCATTCACCAATCTATCAGCTTGTTTATTCTTTTCTCGACTAATCGCTTTAAACTTAACCTTTTTAAAATCTAATTTCAAGTTCCAGGCAGTTAAAAACAAAGCTTGAATTTTAGAATCTAAAATTTTATACTCCCCTTTTAACTGCTTAACCAATAGTTCAGAATCTGATTTTAATTCAACTTCTGAATTTTTGGCTATTTTTTTTCCAAAAAGTTGTTTAAATTTCTTAAGAGCAAAAATAACTGCCTCATATTCAGCCTGATTATTAGTTTTCTTGCCTAAAAACTTAGAATAGTCTTTAATCGTCTGTCCTTTTTCATTACAAAAAACCACCCCAATTGCAGCTGGTCCTGGATTACCACGAGAACCGCCATCTGTATAAATTATTATTTTTTTCATTTTCTAAAATATCTAATTAAACAATTTTTAAATTCTTCTAAGTTTTCGTTTTTTAATCTAAAGCCAGCTGCCAAAGGATGACCTCCATACGTTTTTAAAAGCTCTTTACAACTAATCATTGCTTTAACAGCATCTAATCCTTTAGGCATTCTCACTGCTCCTGGAGATTCTTTTTCTCCTCTTGTAAATAAAAATACTGGTTTTTCAAATTTTTGACAAACTCTAGAAGCAGATGGACCCAATAAATACAATGGCCAATCCTTATCCCCCTCAAAAATGATTTCTTCATCACTATCAATCGCCCTATCCCTTACCTCTCCTGTTATGGCATAAATATCTTCTTTTCTTTTCTCTGCTTTTTGAATTAATTTTTTAGCCTTGGTTCTGGCTTTTTTCAAATCTTTCTCAGTCAAAAGCAAATAAGCTTCATTAAAATGTTTTTTTGTTTGACCTGCATTCAAAGGAGAAATAATTTTTTTACGAACCTCCCCAATATCCCAGTTTTTAAAATCAGTAATATCCATTAAAGCTATTAATCCCTGTCTTTTGGTAAAGTTCAAAGCCAATAAACCATCTCTCACAAATTTTTCATTATCTTGCTCAAGAATCATCATGTCTGCCAATGTTGAAATAGCAACTAATTCCAAGTATTGTTCTGGTCTGTATTCTTGGTCTACAGAAGCAAATAATAATTTAATCAACCAATAAACAATACCAGCTGTTGATAGTTCCTTAAAAGGATATTTATCTCCTTTTTGTTTTGGGTCACAAATAATGGAAGCTTTAGGTATTTCTGGCAGCATTTTGTGATGATCAATAATAATCACCTCAAACCCCATTTTCTTAGCTATTTCCACCTCTTTCACATTACCAATACCGCAATCTAAAGTAATAAATAAGGCTGGTGCATGCTTTTTCAAATAATCTAAAGCGGTTTCATTCATTCCATATCCTTCTTTTTCTCTGTCAGGAAAGTAGATTGCTATTGGAATAGAACCAAGTTCTTTAAGCGCTTCTTCTAAAATAATTACTGCTCCAACTCCATCTGGATCAGAGTCACCGTAAATAATAATACTTTCTTTATCTTGAATTGCTTTTAAGATCCGATTAGCTGTTTTTTTAAGATTCTTGATTTCAGCCATATTTTCTTAATGCCTCTATCCCCGGCAATTTTTCACCAGCTAAAAAACTTAACATAGCTCCTCCTCCAGTAGAAAGGTGATTAAATTTTGAAGATAAACCTAACTGATTAATAAATTCCATTGTCTCTCCTCCTCCTATTATTGAAAAAGCACCACTCTCAATAATTGCTTTAGCAATTTGTTCTGAACCATTTCTATATTCTTTATCTTCTATCTTACCTAAAGGACCTGACCAAAGAACAGTTTTAGCTTTTTTAATCTTTTCCTTAAAAAGATCAATGGTTTGAGGACCGATATCAAAGGTATTAATATCATCAATTGGGCTTATAATCTTTTCAGGATTTTTAAATACTATTTTTCTCTTTTTTATTTCTTTGTCTATTAACTCATTAATTAATATAAAATCAACTCTTTCTGAAATTTTATTAATTGCCCTAAAACCATCTCCTTTTCCTCCAAAAATAGCAATTAAAGGAGTTTTGGGGTTTTCAATAATTTCTTCCAAAACTTTAATTTCTTTTTCCAATAAAAGCCCTTGTCCTGAAATTATATGTTGAATAATTCCTACGACTGAAGCATGTTCTCGGTGACAAACTGAAAAAGCATTATTAATATAAATATCTGCTAAATCAGCTAGTTTTTTAGCAAACTCTGGATTATTTTCCTTTTCTTCTTTATGAAATCTCAGGTTCTCCAAAAGCATTATCTCATTTGATTCCATTTTATCAATTTCTTGTTCAACCATTGACCCAATACAATCAGGTAAAAATTTCACATTTGTTCCTAATAATTCTTCAAGTCTTTTTCCAACCACTTTTAAGCTGTATTTTAACTCTTTTCCCCTAGGCCTGTTTAAATGGCTTATCAAAAGGATCTTGGCTCTTTTTTCTATTAAATATTTAATAGTAGGAAGAGCCTGTTTTATTCTAAAATCATCTAAAATGTTCCCCTGTTGAGAAAGGGGAACATTAAAATCACATCTTAATAAAATTTTTTTACCCTGGCAGTCAAAGTCTTTTAAGCCTTTCATTTTTTTAATTTTTTTAAAGACTCTTCTAAAACAGTTTTTAATTCTTCTAAGTTAACTTTTTTTCTTTCTGTCTTCTTTTTTAGATTACTGCTTTTAGCTACATCTTCTAAAGAAATAACTGGGCTTTTTTTAGCAGCAGTTTCTGGTCTACCAACTGGAGAAGCTTGCTTCTTTCCCTCTTTGATTTTCTTTAAACAAGGTTTACAATAAACCGGGCGAGTGCCATCTGGAGGAAATATTACCTTAGTCCATTTTCCACATAAAGAACATTGGGCATCATACAAGGTCGGAGAGGAAGTAGGCCTGGGCTTTTTTGTTATTTCTTTTAAATCCCCTACCCAACGAACAATCTTTTCTTCAATAGTAGATCTTGGCATACCATATCTTTCTTGAGAAACCTTGATAATTTTTTCTCTATTTGATTCTTCTCCCACCTCAAAAGGATAAAGTGTTTGGGCTGAAAAAGGCCGGGAAGCAATCCCTTCAATCATTAATTTCAAATAAATATTATATTTTCCCAAGTTAACAAGGTCTGTGGCAAGAATTTCAGGAGAAAACTCTTTTTCCAAATACTCTGCATCTTCAGCCCCCACCCGAAAGGCAATTAAGGTTCCCACATTTCCAAAAACAGCATCTCGCACCACTTCTTCCATTTGAGCAATATATTGATGGCCTAAAACTAAACACAATCTATATTTTCTTGCCTCAGACAAAATATTAACAAATGCCTCAGTAGCAAAGTTCTGAAATTCATCAACATAGAGGAAAAAGTCTCTTCTCTTTTCTTCTGGTATATTAACGCGGGACATAGCTGCTAACTGTAATCTAGTGATTAAAAGAGCGCCCAATAAAAGAGAGTTATCTTCTCCAATTTTGCCTTTTGAAAGGTTTAAAATTAAAATCTTTCCTTCGTCCATGACTTTCTTTATATTAATACTTGATTTGGTTTGACCAATAATATTTCTCATCAAAGGATTTGAAATAAACTGACCAACCTTATTCTGAACCGCAGCTGTTGCTTCAGTCTCATATCTTTGAGTATATCGAGCAAACTCTTTAACCCAAAAGGATTTAACAATAGGATCTGTAACCCTATCAATTACTTTTTTCCTAAAATCAATATCAGACAACATTCGATTAATACTCAAAAGGGTTGAACCCGGATATTCAAGCAAAGCTAAAATAGCGTTATTTAAAATATATTCCATTCTGGCTGACCAAACATCAGGCCAGATTTTTTTAAAAACACCCATTAAACCAGAGGCAACTAAATGCCTTTGGTCTGCCCCAATCTTTTCCAGAATATTAAATCCAATTGGGAACTCTAAATCAGCTGGATTAAAATAAACAACATCATTAATTCTTTCTGGGGGCACAAAATCTAATAATCTTTCAGCTGCTTCCCCATGAGGATCAATAAACCCAACACCCTGACCTGATTGAATATCCTGAATAGCCATGTTCTCCAACATGACTGTTTTTCCCATACCAGTTTTACCAACCACATAAATATGGCGACGTCGATCGTCAGTCTTTACACCAAACTTCTTTTTCTCATTACGAAAAGTAGTTTCACCAAAAAAATTAACTTCTTTGTTTTCCATCTAACAAATTTTATTAAAACTTATTTTTTCTTTTCCTCAGTAGGCAAACCAACTGGAGGTCCTGCCTTTTTGGCTTCAATAGGAGTAAGAGCTGGAGCCAAGACAGCTGAAATTTTGGCTGGAAAATGATACATACTAGCCAATTCTTCACTATTAAAAATAGTGGTTCCTCTTAATCCTGGACTTCTTCCAACAATTCCTTTAGCAAACATTGGTTCTCCATCCATTGTTCTTGGATATAATGAAGGAAGACGATCTACATAGTTTCTGAAACTTTTTCTTTTCCTCAAATACAATCTACGACCAGTCATCCAATAATGAATCCTTGTTCTTGTAGGCCCCCAAAATACAAGAGCATTTAGATTGCCTGTTGCAAAATGATTAAAATAAGACCTGATAATCTTATAATTACCCATAAAATAAGGCTTGTTTCTCTTATAAAGATAAACCAATCTAATCCAGGTTTTAAATCCTTGTTTTGAGATCTTTCCTTCAACGCCTTTCAAAATCTCTCTTTCTCCTGCAGTCATCCTTAATTCAGGCGCTGACAAGAAATCAACTGGCTTTTCCTTTTTTGGTTCTTCTTTTTCTCCAAACAACAAAGTCTCAATTACTTCATGAAATATTGATTTTGAAACATGTTTTTCTTTGGGATCTCTTTGAGCTAGTTTATCAGCATAAGCTCTTCCCTCTTCTTCCCAACCCAACCCTCCCCTAATTGGAGTATCAGGACTTGTAATGGGAGCCATCACTATTTGAAACCATAATTGTTCATCTGGATGAAGATTGGCCAAAGATTCCAACAGAGAATCTAAGGGATCAATCCTTGTTTCTTCTATTTTGGCAGACTCTGGTTTTTCCTCAAAAAACATTGGATAGGTTTTAATTGGCAATGGTTGAGGTTTTAAAACAGTATAATCTTCTGAATAGAGGTCCCATTCCGCATTGGGTATGTCTTTGGGAACTTTTTGAGCATAATCATCAGTAAGAGAAATTTCAATCTCAGGAAAATGAGAATAAAGAGTGTTTTCAATAAAACTGCGATGTACATCTAAACATCTTATATAAAAACCTATCTTCCCTCCAATACTGGCTATTTCAAAAGATATCCAGTAAGGCCCCCTTCTTGACTCTCCTTCGCACCATTGCTCTCTCCAGTTAGCACTATCATAAATCCCCCAAATAACATTATAGAAATCTTCCATTGCTTTAAAAGTGTTTTCAATCTCTTTTGGAGGAACAATTCTAAGTAAAATCCACTTTTCTTTTGCATGAAAAACCTCCCATTGAATCCAGTATGCATAAAGAAGTTTAAAAGGAACAGCAAAAATAATAGGAGCAAAAACCCACCACCAAGTTCTTAAAACAAGCCCAATTGCTGTAATAATTTGAGAACTATTAATAAGATTTAAAAAACCATCTAAAATCATAATGAAAGAAGATAAAAATTAATAGAATTCAAAACATCTCCCCTGATTTCCCATAAAACAGAAATAATTAGAATAATTAAAAAAGCTCTTAAAATAAACTTAAAAGTAAAATAAGAGCTTACTAAAAAACCAATAGTAAAGTTTCTTTCAGGATGAGCTTTAGCCCACCTAATACACACATATAACAAAAGCAAAAAAAACACTATGGTTGACCAAAGCAAGATATTTATTCCTATGTTAAGAATTTCAAGCATCTCTCAAAAGATATTTTCCCTGAGGGTTTCTTAAAAAATGTTCTTTATTACTTAAATTAAGTAAAACTGTATTTTCTTTAACAAAACGCTTTTCTAAAACTCTTTCTAAAACCTCATCTTTAGAAAGAGGTGTTTCAGCTCCTTTTAAAACATGAAATATTACATCTTTAACTGTTCCAGACTCATATCCCCAATCAGCCAAGGCATATATTCCCCTTCCAATTAAAACAAATCTTGGGTCACGAATTAACTCATTATGAACTGTTTGGATTAATGCATTTTCTCCAATCAAATTGGCAACCCTACTAAAATGAAGAGGTTTATTCTCTCTTTTAAATATGAGAAAAGCTTTGTCTTTTACTCCTCGTGGGTTTATTTCTGCCCAATCCCTTAAACCAAACTTACCTTCAGGACCCTTATCTATTAACTTGGAAATCTCAAGATAAGAAAGTAAAACATTCGGTTTTAGAGCAAAATATGCATTACACTCTTTTAGATTTAAAGCTTTTTTAGTTGTTTCGAATTTTTTATATAAATCCTTAATAACATTTTTAGTAGAATCTAAAGACTGAGAATTAATTGCCCAAACAGAATGAGTGTCTTTTGTCTCTGGGATTCTTTTAAAATCATCTGACAGGTTTAATAAAAAGAAAACATGGGAACCATGGTTTTGATTCCCTAATTCAGAAAGAAGAATATCTTCTTTTTTTAAACCCCCGTAATTCTTAAGAAAACTTGCAAAATATTGAAAAACCTTATGGTCTTTTTCTGTTTTTCTATTAATTTTTGAAAGGCCGTCTGATTCAATTTGGCGAACTCTTTCTCTAGTAATACCATAACTGGTGCCAATAGATTCTAAGGTTTCCCTTTTACCTGTGTCTAAACCAAAACGCCTTACAATAACATCTCTTGTTCTTTCAGGTAAATTACTTAAAAGGTTTGAACAGATTTTTTGATAGTTAAATATCATGTTTCTTTAAAATTCATTGTTTTATTCAAACATTTTTCATAAACATTGTCAACCTCTATTCCATCTTAAAGCTTTCCATAACCAATCTATTTTTTTAAGCTTAGTGTCTAACAAAGAGATTAAAATCTTTTTAGTTATTGTAATAAGCAATAAAAGATTGATCAGGGTTCCTAAAGACAAAACAAAAGCAAAATTCTTCATTATCTCTGTTCCAAAGAAAAACATAATACCTGATAACAACAAAATAATTAAATGAACTTTTTTGAGAAAAGATTTGCTTTTATCAAAACCCTCCTCAAAAGCAATGCCATGACTTTTTCCTTTCTCAGTTTCCTTTCTTATCTTAGAAAATATAAAAACATTACTGCTTAAAACAATCACAAATGACATAAGAGCTCCAAATAAAGAATCAAAACTAATAAGAACAGGAATAAGTCTAAACAAAACTGAAAGTAAGCAAATATAAATTAATAAAACTCCAAAAGATATCAATCCCATTAACCGATAAACAATAATCATTATCCAAAATATTGCTAAAAAACCAAAAGCTCCTGATTTTTTTAAGTCATTTAAAGAACTCTCAGCATCTTGTTGGCTAATGGTTTTTTGAGAAACAAGTTCTAATGAAAGAGATAAAGAAGAGGTTTTAATCATTTGGGTAAATCTCCTGACTGACTCAATATCTGAATCCATTTTAATTTGAACACTACCGCCTGAAATTGCTTTATCAACTTGTAAGGGAAAAGCTGGAATAGAATCAATATAGATTCCTAATCGCTTTCCTTCATTTCTTTTAGTTAAATCTTCTAATATCCTGGCCCCATCTTCATTAAACTCAAGTAAAATTAAAGGTTTTCTGTCGTTCTGATCTACAGCCAAAAACACTTCTTTTAAATATTCACCAGTTAAATCAGTTGGGTCAAACAAATCTTCTTGCTCACCCTCTTCTCTAAACTCTAAAATCGGCACCTGCTTCATTATTTCAATTACCATTTCTAAATCTTGTTCAATAGACAATTCAAGAATAAGATTATTATTAATTTTAATCTCTGCCTTTCTTTGATAAACATCCATTCTTTGCTCAATAATGTGCTTGAAGCCGGCTAAAATCTCTTCTTTATTATTCTCGCCTGAATCAACGTCATAAACTAATTGAGTGCCTCCCTTAAAATCAAAACCAAGCTGAAAAGGTTTTTCCGATAAATAATGAATATTAATCTTAGATATGGTTTTTTCTTTTAAAAGATTAACTGATTTTTTGAAATAGCTGGGCCAAATAAAGCTTTCAGTTAAAAGAATTAAAAGTAAAAAAATAATTGTAAAAAGATATTTTTTGTTTTTTGTTTTTCTTTTTTTCATACCGACATTTTATCTTCTTTGCATTCAGAAAGCAAATTCTGATTTAAGACAAAAGAGCAGAAACAATTCCTACTAAAAATATTCCATCAAACACTCCCCCGCCTCCAATTGAAAGAAAGCCAGGACTTAATTTTTGAGCCTTTTTCAAATTCAATAAATCAGCCCCGATCAAGGTTCCTAGGGTACCAATAATAAAAGCTGCTGGCGAAGCAAAGCCTGGAGCAAAAATTAAAGCAAACAAGGCAGCTAAAACAGGAGGAACAAATACTGGAATAGTGATTCCTTTACCTGGAACTATTCTAGCTAAAAACTTAGAAATTAATGCCATTAATACAGTTGCTTTAAAAATCGGGTATAAATCAAAACCAATCCGCCATCCCTTAAATAAAAAATAGAAAGAAAGCAGAGCCGGAATAATTGCTCCTCCCAGATTAATAGCTATAGCCTGAACACTCACAACAGGCCTTCTCCAAAGGCCAAAAAAGCGAGCCCTTTCTTGATAAATTAACTTCTTTTTTGTAATAGGAATATTAATACACGAGCCAATCAGAATTAAAAAAAGCAAAACGAGTGTGGTATCGGGAGAAATTCCAAGCTTTCCAAAACTTAAAGTTAAAATATGAAAATAACCCATTAAAAATAACATGGGTAAAAGTAAAATAAATCCAATAAAAGTGATTAAAATGGTGGGTAAAAATATCATAATTAACCAAATTTAGGCCAACAGCATTTTTTGTATTTCATTGGTTTTCCTGTCTGAGGGTTAATTTTTCCACACGGACAGGGATCATTCCTGCCTACTTTTTTAGAAGACTGAATTTGAGAACGAACTGGCTGGGAACTCTGTTTAATCTTTATGTCTGCTTTTAAAATGGCACGGGCAACCGAATAATCAATTGTATCTAATAATTTACGAAACATTTTATGACCCTCTTTTTTATACTCAATCAAAGGATCTAATTTCCCATAAGCCCTTAATTTTACTGAGCTTCTTAAGTAATCCATGTTTTCCAAATGCTCTATCCAAATAGTATCTATAATTTTTAAATAAACAAGCTTTTCAACCTGACGCATATTATCTTGCCCCAATTCTTGTTCTCTTTTTTCATAATCTTGTTCTGAATAACCTGCTTTGGCAATAATTTCTAAAATTTGAGGTTTAAGTTTTAAAGTTTGAGCCTTTTCCAATATGTCTCTTCTTTTCTTATAAATAACTTCACGATGCTTGTTCAAAACATCATCATACTCTAATAAACGTTTTCTAATATCAAAATTAAAACCCTCTATTTTTGATTGACTAGCTTCAACAACTCTAGAAATCATGTTTGCTTCAATCGGCTCATCTTCTGGTATTTTTAAAACTGACATTATAGATTGAACTCTTTCTCCTCCAAAAATTCTCATTAAATCATCCTCTAAACAAAGCAGGAATTGAGAAGAGCCTGGATCTCCTTGTCTACCTGACCTTCCTCTTAATTGATTATCAATTCTTCTGGCTTCATGCCTTTCAGTCCCAATTACATGCAAACCACCCAAATCTTTAACTTTTTGAGCTTCTTTTAAATCCTGAGGATTGCCTCCCAAAACTATATCCACTCCCCTGCCAGCCATATTAGTAGCCACAGTAACAGCTCCTAATTTCCCTGCCTGAGCAATAATTTCACCTTCTTTTTGGTGATTTTTAGCGTTTAAAATCTGGTGGGGAATATTAGCTCTTTTTAAAAGCTGGGAAAACTTTTCATTCCTTTCAACCGAACGAGTACCTATGAGCATTGGTTGGCCCAATTTATGTCTTTGATCAATTTCTTTTATCAAAGCTTTAAATTTTCCTGCTTCACTCTTGTAAACCCTATCAACTAAAGCTTTTCTGATTAAGGGCCTGTTAGTAGGAATAACAACAACTTCTAACTTATAAACTTTATCAAACTCTTCAGCCGAAGTTACAGCAGTGCCTGTCATACCAGCTAATTTTTGATAAAGACGGAAATAATTTTGAAAAGTAATAGAAGCTAAAGTAATTGATTCTTGTTTAACATTAACTCCTTCTTTTGCTTCAACTGCCTGATGAAGCCCTTTGGACCAACGCCTGCCAGGCATTAATCTGCCTGTGAACTCATCAACAATTATTATTTCTCCATTTTGAACAACATAATCTTTGTCTTTTTTAAAAAGGGTTTGAGCTTTAAGGGCTTGCTCTAAATAATGAAGGTATTTCATACCCTTTTCCTCATAAATATTTTCCATTCCCAAGATTTTTTCTATTTTATTAATCCCCTCTTCTGTCAAAACAACAGTTTTCATTTTCTCATCAATCTCATAATCTTGTTCTACTTTTAATTTAGGAATAATCCGGGCAAATTCTTGATACCATTTTGAGCTTTCTTTATCAGGAGCTGAAATAATTAAAGGAGTCCTGGCCTCATCAATCAGAATTGAATCAATCTCATCAATAATACAAAAATGAAAATCTCTTTGGGCTCTTTGAGATAAATCCTGAACCATATTATCTCTTAAATAATCAAAACCAAACTCATTATTTGTTCCATAAGTAATATCAGCTAAATAAGCCTGTTTTCTGGAACAGGGCCTTAAAAAATCTTCAACAATATAAAAACCTCCTAATTCATCTCTCATTTCTTCCTTTTCCTCGGCCGGCTTTTTATACTCAGGATCATATAAAAATGATTGCTGGTGATTTAAACAGCCCACACTTAATCCCAAGATATGATAAATCTGCCCCATCCAAACTGTATCTCTTCGGGCCAAATAATCATTAACTGTAACCAAATGACAGCCTTTTTTAGTCAAGGCGTTTAAATAAAGAGGTAAAGTAGCAGCTAATGTTTTTCCTTCTCCGGTTTTCATTTCTGCAATTCTTCCCTGATGCAACACAATTCCCCCAACCATTTGGCAATCATAATGTCTTTGTTTCAAAGTTCTTTTAGCTCCCTCTCTGACTAAAGCAAAAGCTTCAGACAAAAGATTGTCTAATGCTTCTCCTTTATCTAATCTTTGTTTAAATTCAATTGTTTTCTCTTTTAATTGTTCGTCAGAAAATCCTTCAAATTCTTTTTCAAGATTGTTAATCTTTTCAACTATGGGATTGAGTTTATTTAGGTATTTTTGATTAGCATCCCCTAAAATTTTCTTTAAAATAGACATGTTTTTCTTTAAAATAGCATGTTTTGATTAAATAATAAAAAAGGGGGCCTTATGCGGACATAAGGCTTAATTGCGCTTCCCTGCGGTTTAAATTTATGAATCATTGCTTTATTCTATTTTAATACTGCTAATTGGTTTAATGCTTTTTTTTATTTTTATATTGTTTAAGCTCTCTCTGTAATTCATCTTTAACTTCAGTTATAGCTTGTTTTAAATCTTCATTTTTTGCCACCGACCTCAAACTTTTCTTGGGAAGCCTGATTTGGCATTCTGCTACAAAAATTGGTCCTTTTTGATGATGCTGACTAATCTTTCCAACTTCTACCCAAGCTTCTACCCTAGGTTTTCCTTTGCCCAAAAAATTATTAAAGTAATTTTTATTATGCAAAATTTTTATAAACTTCTCAAGAGAGTTTATTTTCTTTCTAATATACTCCTCAAGTTCAGGAGTTAATTTCAGATTCGTTGTCTTAATAATAATCTTCATAAATAATGTATTTTAACAAATCTCTTAAAAAAACAATCCTGTTAGAAACCAAGATATTGGATTTCTTCTTCTAATTGAATATTAAATTTCCCATGGATAAAGATAATTTTGATTTTTCAATTCTCCTTTCATCCCAACAACAGAATAATCTTTCAAGCCATAATTATCATTAAAGTATTTAATAGTATTAGAATTAAATTGTTCAAAATTTAACTTAACCTCTATTGGCAAAATATTATCTTTCTGCTTTAAAATAAAATCTATCTCTCTCTTGTCTTTAGTTCTCCAATAAAAAATATTCTCTTTGTTGTATTTTTTAACTAATTCCGCAAATATGCTTGTTTCAAATACATTACCAATAATTTCTTTTTGTAAACTCTTTAGCCACAAAACTTGCATTAGGCCAGAATCATAAAAGAATATCTTAGGCATTTTAGAAATCTCCGATCGAATATTTTTACTATATGGTCTAACCATTTTAATAACATACGTATTCTCTAATATAAATAAATATCTTTCAACTGTCTGCTTAGCTATTCGGCAAGTATTGGCTAATTCTGTCACATTTAATAACTGGCCGCTTTGGGAAGCTAAGACTTCCAATAAATAATTAAATTTATGAATGTCGCTAACCATGGCCAAATCCCTAATATCTTTCTTAATATATGTATCTATAATTTGTTGTAAGTATTTTTCTTTTTTAATAACATCTACAGTTAAAACAATCTTAGGATATCCGCCATACAAAACATATTCCTTAAAAAATGTAAGGAGTTCTTCTTTCTTTTTTTTAGTGAAAATTTGTTTTTGATCAAAATGATATTTTTTAAATCTTAAAAATTCCTTAAAAGATAGATTAAAAATTTCGAAATTAACTGTTCTCCCAACTAAAGAATCTTTAAATTTATTCTTAATTTCAAAACTAGAAGAACCAGAAACTATTAATTTAATGTTTTTATGATGATCAGCCATCAACTTCAAGAAAGATGAAGGATTTTTTAGGTACTGAATTTCATCTATTAAAACAAATGTCTTAGAGTTTTCGCTCAAAAATCCTTCCTCTCTAAGATGATTCAAAAAGCTCTCTACTCCAAAATCAAGAATCTCCACAATCCTAGAATCTTCTAAATCAATATAGTAAACAGTTTCGTTCTTATCTTTGAGATAATCTCGCAGCCAATAAAGAATATAAGTTTTACCAACCTGTCTAGCTCCAAGTAAAACAACAATATCATTTGTAGAAAGATATTTTTCTATTTTTTCAACAATATCTCTTTTATATATTTTATTTAACATAAATCTTTTTAAAATATAACTTTTATATAAGTCTACTTTATCAAAAGTCTGACTAAAAGTAAAGTCTAATTTTATTTAAAACCAACATATTGGATTTCTTCTTCTAATTGAATATTAAACTTATCTTTTACCTGTTTTTTCATTAGGTTTATTAACTTCAGCACATCTTCTGCTTTTCCATCTCCTAAATTAATAATAAAATTAGCGTGTTTTTTAGAAATTTCAACATTTCCAATTCTTTTTCCCTTTAATCCGCATTGATCAATTAATTGCCCAGCTGAAACATCTGAAGGATTCTTGAAAATAGAACCAGCTGAAGGAAATTCTAAAGGTTGCCTGTCTTTTCTATAATCTAAATATTCTTTCATTTTCTTTTGAATCTCCTCCTTATTTCCAATTTTTAATTCTAATTCTGCTGAAAGAATTATTAATTCAAGTCTTTTCTTAAAAACACTTTCCCTATAAGCAAAGTTACCATCTTTTTGAGAATAATTTTCTATTTTTTCTTTTTCTGAATTAAAAACTTCAACTTGTTTAATTATATTGCCTATTGATTCTCCAAAAGCCCCTGCATTTCCTCTTATTGCTCCACCTACTGTTCCTGGAATGCCTATACCCCATTCTAGTCCTGTTAAATTGCTGTCTAATGACTTTTTAACCAATAGAGATAATGGTACTGCAGCCTCAGCGCTGATTTTAGTATCCAGTATTAAGTGGTTAGTATGAAGCATTTTAATAACAAGACCTTGGTAGCCTTTGTCAGCCACTAATATATTGCTTCCTCCTCCTAAAATAAAAAAAGGCAATCTTAATTTTTTTGCCGTTTTAACTGCTTTAATCAATTCTTCTTTCGTCTTAGCTTTATAAAAATATTTTGCCTTTCCACCAATTTTAAAGGTAGTGTAATCTTTGAGCAAAATATCTTGTTTTAATTCTGGTAAAATCTCTTTGATGTTCATAAACAGTATTTTAAAGGGTCGAGAGAGTTACTCCAATTCTAAGGTTTTTAGTGAGTGCTATCCCCTCGACCCAATATTATTTTATCTTGCCTCGAATAAAAAAGCAACAAATCTCACTTAAGAGAGATCTGCTGCCTTACTTAGAATGAGAGATGTTCTTTCGAACAACACTCACTGTTTGCATAATAGCAAATTAAATCGCTCTTGTCAACGATAAGCTAAGCTTATCACCAGTCTTTACTCTAACAGACTATTGATTTTAGCTCTGGTTAAGGGACCAACAAAACCAGTTCCAGCGCTTAATCCTAAAGGAGCTAAAATCTCATCAGTATACTTTTCCTGAAAACGAATCACTGCTTGTTGAGTTAAATTTCCGAAAAACCCCGTTACCAAACCCTCAGGATAAATCTCTTTTCCCTGAGCTTTTAAGAACCCTTGTAAACAAGTTACTACATTGTTTCTTATTCCATAAGCAAGGTTCTGATTTATGTTTAAGCAAGAATGAGTAGATTGTGCTTCTGCACTCAATAGTATTTGAAGTTCACCTTTCAAGTCAGCTAATTGTTTTTCCAGAACTGCTATTTTATCAAGAATATCCTGAATGTTTTGAGTCTGAGATGAGCCGGGAGAAGAGGAGTTTTCTTCTGATTCTTCTGTTGATGCTCTCCAGAAAAAAGGATATATGGTATTGCTATTCTTAGCAAGCTTATCCTGAATAGAAGGTATAATTATTAAAGAAGTAATATTCTTGCCAAAATTAGAAATAGAAATTTCTCCTCTTTGATAACTATTCAAGCTAAAAAAATCTAATGATTGATTGCCAGCCAAATCCTGAGTAACATAAGCAACTCTAAAGTTAGCAGAAGGACTGCCAATAAATTCAACCTTTAAAGTTCCCCAACCACCAATAAATTTGTACCAATTACCAGTCCATTTATTAGTTGTTTCGCTCAAAGACAAACTGCTTTCCCCAGTTAAAGGTAGAAAATTAATAGAAGGAATTAGTTTAAAGTTTTTTAAAGCAGGATTAAGATAGCAATATGCTTCACCCAAATGACAATCATTAACTAAAACAGCAATAATCCAATCGTCAAAAACATCATCAAAATCTTGTTCAAATCCATTTTTAAATAAAGCGTAATTTAAACTACTAATACCAGTTTTAGATGAATGCAAAGAGTCAGCCAAGATTTCTATCCCATATTGACCAACAAGATATTGAACAAAAAGATTTAGAACTCCATAATCCGCTTTCTCATTTTCCCAATCAACAAAAGAATTTGATGGGTCTCTTAAAAAATCTCTAATTCTGCTATTTAAATTACTATTTCCTCCCTCATCATCATAACCAACTAAAGTTGGAGCATACTCTGCCCTGGCTTCATTCAACCATGTTTTTTCCTGAATTCCATACCTTCTCTCTTTCTGACTAAAAGTAATTAAATGAACAAACTCATGGGCTAAAAAGCTTTTAGCTAAATCGCTATTTAAATGCTGAGCATTTAAATAAATCATTTCTCTTTTGTTTGAACGAGGATTCCGAGCAGTAGCATATTCGTCTCCATTATTAAAATACCCTCCAGCTTGGCTCATCATAGGATGAATTAAAACAGTAATTCTATTGTCGTTATCAATACCTGGTTTCCATTCAGAGCCAAAAACTGAGATTAAAGACGGATAAATTTTGTCTTCAAACTCTTTGCCCAACTCCTGAATTGATAATTTTGCCCTAGCTTTATCTTGTTGACCCAAAGAGTCCCACCAACCATCATCAAGATAAAAGTAAAGCCGAGAAGTTATTCTTAATAAAGCAGCATTTAACTCTTCTCTACCCTCTAAATCATAAGCAGAATCAATAAAAAACTGGGTTTTTTGACCACCATAATCAGCTGAAACAAACAAAGGTAAAAAAAGAAAAAACATTCCAATTAGACATATTTTAATAGTTAAATCTTTCTTGTTCATCCTAGTAATGCTAAAAAAATTATATCATAATCAAAGCCTTTTAAGCAAACAAAAAACCGCTCGTAAGAGCGGTCTTCTGCTTGCCCACAAAGAAAAGCAATAGTTCAGCACATGCAACTCTAGTAAGTAATGGTTCCGCCAGTAACTGGGAAGCTCTTAGTTAACGTAACAATGCTATCCCCAGAGATGAAAAGATCATCCCAATCTAGGTCAGCAATAGCAACAATACTTACGTTTATTGGATCTGTTCCAGTGGTAAGAGTTCCATTGGTGTCACCCTTAATTACGATTGTTCTAGTCTCGCCAGCTGAAACGATAAATGTAGAATCAGGAGTAAATGTAAGTGTAGCCTGATTGCTTAACATTGCACCGTCGGTCGTAATTGTTCCAGCAGTAGTATAAGCATCTGCAGTTCCTGGGGTTATCGTAATTGAGGTGTCAGGGTCCACAGCAGTAATAGCTGCATAAGTAGTAGTCTTAGCTGATTCAACAATTCTTATTGGATCGCCAACATTCAAATCTGTAGTAGAGGCGACTGTAATAGTAGTTGTACCTGCTGCTGGAGTGCCTACAATGGCTTCTGTTCCAGCGCCATCATCAACAGTATCTAAAGCTGTACCAAGATCATCAGCATCATACATGGCAGCATCGGTTAAACCATTAACTACGTATCCAGCATTAGCAGTGAGAGTAAAGCTATTAAGCATTACATCCCCACCTGAGCTAGCAGTTAGATCGAACCTTAATACTTCAGCGGCTGTGCCAACTACTCCAGCACCTGATGGTGTAGAAGAATTTACATTAGCAGTAAGGACAGTTCTTAACATAGTCTGCTTGCCAAAACTACCTGATGTTTCTGGATTTGGAGTACCAGCTGTAGAAGCTACAGCAACGCCTGAGGACACACCCGCGGCTTTAATGTTACATGCAGATAGATCGGTATCACCAGCAACATCATTAATATAGAACAATGGATCACGTCCAGAGGTTGCGCCTTCAGCAGTACCATTCATGTCTCCAATAGTGGTAAGAGTTACACTGTCATCCTTAGGAACTCTTACACCACCGATGTAGAAAGTATGAGTTACGTCACCACTTGCATTGCTTCCTGTTAGGTAACCAACAGTACTAACTGGAGTTGAGCCATTATAAAGATGAATGGCACTAAAGTTAGGTACGTCATTATCACTACCAGCATCAGCAAGTAAGCTAACTGTTAAGGCTTGCAAATCAATGTCTTCGTTAGCAGCTGTAAACTTAATCTTAGAGAATACAACACCGTCAACCCCATTAGCTCCAATAGCTAAATGAGCAGCAGTAGGAGTACCAGAAGATACAGATACGACTAAAGTACCAGCATCACTAAGAGTAAGTTGTCCACTGTCATCAGCATTAGTACCTGCACCATAAACAGTGGCATTGGATGATAAACCAGTTCCAACAATATTAGAGGTGGAACTAGTAAGGTTAACCATACCAACGTTCATAGTAACGTTTCCACCAATCAGAACATTTCCTTTCAAGTCAATAAGTTTCTGGCTTGCTACAGGAACTTCAATTGCAAGTCCACTAAACTGAACATAAGCATCAGTGTTTCCACTCACATATCCAGCAAAAGCTGATTTGACTGTTCCAATCTGGGTTTCACCATCATAAAGCTTCAATGTTCCTACATAACCAGTAACATCAGTTGTACCAGAACCGTTAAGAGTTCCGTCAGTATCAACTGCAAATTTCATTGAGCTTACTCTAATGTTTCCTGCAGGATTGGCTGTTAACAAAACTTTAGCTAATAAAGCTTCTGATTCGTTAATAATCTTAGTTGTAGGTGAAACTGTCTGGAAGTTAACGGTTAAGGTTTCAGCAAGAGCAGTTATGTCATTACCATCAGCATCACTGCCTGGATCATCAATAACTGCACTAGAAGCAACACCTGTTACATAAAGATCAGTATCTATTGCCATTGATCCTGTATCAGAAGCCCACAGACTTCCGCTAACAGTTGTTGAAGGAATATCAGCTGTTACACTCAATGTCTTAGTAACGTCCTTGGTTAACTCTAAGTTAATGCTAAAGCTAGCTGTTGTGCTTGGAGACGAAGAGGTTGAACCTAACTGGGTTTCTCCATCCCAAAGCTTTACATTAACAAAGTCACCGCTATCAGCAACTGTCTTGGTAGCAATATTGGATTGATACAGGTTTACAACCACAGAAGAAAGAACTTGATCTTCTCCTGAGGGAGTAAAGTCAACTGCCAAGAACTCGTAGTTAGGTGTACCAGGGACAACAACAGTAGCAGCTGGAGTGCCTGAACTAGTAGACATCACAATCGTACCTTTATCAGCATTCGCGCTGTGCATTCTAACTTCACCAGTAGCATCAACAGTAGAAATGGTAACGTCACCACTAGCTATATCTCCTTGAGAAGTAACACCATCAACTCTTACTTCGTTAACGTAAAACTCAAGACCGGTATAGCTAGCAGCTGAAGATATGTCAGTTCTAACGTGAATTACTACATTCGTAGACTTTGGAACATCAAATATTCCAGTGTCTAATCCAGTAGAATTAGCTCCCCAAGTGGCTAAAGTGCTAATAAAGTTAGTACTTGAACCAACTTGAGTTTCCTCAGCAGCAGCCTCATCGTACCTATAAAGCGTAACATTAGAGATATCTGTTGAAGCAGCGCCCGTACCGCCTAAGGTTAGTTTTAATCTAACAACTCTTAAGTCTTCTTCAGAACCTGCACTAAAGCGAAGGGCTCCAAGAAGTTGACCAGTGGTACCATTCACAAATGCTTTGGCAGAAGGGTTGGTAGCACCGTTTATAGTAACAGTCATACCAGAACTCTGACTAATGGTCTGAGCGTCACCCTGCTGAGTAGTATAAGTGCTGTGAACACCAGCTGTCTTGGTAATTGTCACAATACCAGAAGAATTGCTTCCAAAAGCAGTAACATGAATTGTCTCACCAATCTCAAACTGAACAGTACGACTAGTAACAATACCAGAGGTCATATCACAGTAAAGATATATTATTTTAGCAGCCCCAGCATTAATTACTATTGGGTCAGCTGAAAAATCAAAGGTTGCTGTTGAGTCAGAAGCTAAGCTTTCAACTGTTTCTCCAACTTGCGTGCCTAAAACCTTAACTACCATGTTACTAACATCAGCATTACCTGCAGAACCAATCTGAGTAAACTTAATGCTAGTTACACTGAATCCTTCGTCAGAAGAAGCAGTAAATGTCCAAGAAGCTACTTCTTGATCAGTAGAACCTGAAAGTGGACTCCTGTCAGCTGGTAAGTTGCGAGTGTCAACGTCCAAGTAACCAACTGAAATACCAGCTAAAGTCATTGGATTACCACTAATTGGGAACACTCCCGAGACATCAAGGTCAGCTACAACGTCTGAAGCTGAATCAATACCTAAAATAGGAGCATTACCTGCAGTAGCAGTACCAGTAATGGTATTCATGCTTGCAGTAATGGTAAGGGTTTTACTAGTGCCGCCAACAATTGGCCAGTTTAAACCAGTAAAGTTGGCTTTGTAGGTGGTGGTATGCAAGGCCTGAGTTCCACCAATCTGAACAGAGCCTTCCCATAGTTTAACAGAAGCAATGTCAGCATTTTGTGCTAAACCACTTCTTTTAACTGCAATAGAAGAAATAACAGCGTCTTCTGCAGCAGCAAAGTTGATTTTGGCAAAAACAACATTACCTGCTCCACCAGCAATAGTGGTTGCAGCGGGAGTTGCTGAAGACAAGCTAACAGCAATGCCAGCCTCTGGAATTTCAACCTGTTCATCATCATCATCCTCATCATCATCAACAACAACACCAACCAAGAGCTCATTTAACTTAGCTCTTGTAGTTGAGCCAACAAAACCAGTTCCAACAGTTAGTCCCCAGGAAGCCAATACTTCATCAGTATATTTTTCCTGGAACTTAACAACAGCTGCTTTGGTCAAAGGACCAAAATAACTGGTTTCTTCTCCAGAAGAACCTACGCCTGAATCAGCTAATTGAGTATCAGAGTCTGAGTTCAAGACGATCTGTAAGCATTTTACATCATCGCCAGTATCTCCAACTTCTAAATTTCGGTCAAAGCTGGAAATGTCACACCCCTCAACAACAACAGCTTCTTCGCCTGTAAGTTCAGCTAATTGAGCTGTTAAAACAAGTAATTGCGCCTGTAAAGTAGCAATTTGTTCTGCAAGCTCTTCGGCCGTCAAAGCATAAGCTGGACTTGGAGCCGCGACCATCATAACAGAAGCCATTAATGTAGCAATCGCTACAAATTTTTTCAATCTTTTTGTCATTTTTAATTAATTGATTAATATTTTCGACTAATTTTTATTTCTGCCGCGCCGACCATGCTCGCAATTTTACGTAAGAACCATGAGCTGCGACTCTCAAAATTTTTAAATGAAAAGTGTTTAGACATTTATTCTGAATAACTTAAGAATAATATTCCTTCTAAAGCCTGACTATAATTTCCTGCTTCGTAATCTTGTATTATTTGAATTAAAGCTTGATCCCTACTTTCTGCTAAAACCTGTTCTTCTATGCTTTCAAGCTCTCTTTCTACAACCTGTTTCATAGCATTATCAAACTCTTGTGTTTCTCCAATCACTATTCCTAAAGCCTCTATTTTTGCTTTATTCTCTTCTAATTTTTGAGTATCAGCAACAATTTCCTTAATATTCAAATCTTTTGCTTTTATTAAATTTTCAGCTGCCTCAGCAACATTAGCCTGAAATTCAGCAATAGCTGGAGCCAATTTCTTAACCTGATTAACCTGAGCAATCCTGGTTAATTCTTCTAATCTTTTATTAGCCATTTCAAGTTTATAGTGGACAATATCTTGTTCAGACACTAAAAACTTTGCCTGACCTTGTTCAGCTACTTTTTTAACAGGATAAAGCAAATCACCAGGCAAAGAATTTTGAACAAATCCAAATGTTCCAATTATAGCAACCAAAACAACCAAACTAACAAAAGCTGGTCTTAATTGTAAAAACATTCTTGAAAAAACCTGTGTTACTGAAACACTGGGCTGAACCTCATCTTGTAAAATCTGGCTCTTAACCGAAACAACCCAGTCTTGTCTGGGTTTAATCTGTTTGAGTAATTGTATTTGATTGATTAGTTGTTTATCGTTCATTTTTTTGACCGATATTGTCTCTATTATCTTTATGACCGTTTTAACTGAAAAACGTTACATCTATAATAAGCTTAGCTTATCACAAGCTTTAAGCTAATTTATTAACCTGATCTTTAAGTGATTTTAAAGCTCGATGAAGCAAAACTCTGGTTGCTTGTTCTGATTTATTCATGATTTGAGCAACTTCAGCCGTTGAAAAACCATCTAAATAGCGCCAAATAATCACATTTTGATAATCCTCGTTCAAATTATTTAAAGCCAACCTAATTGTATTCATATCAGAGCTTAAAATGGCTTTTTTCTCTAAATCAACACTCAAATCAGTTATTGCTCTATTTTCAGTAGAAACAATCTTAATTTTCCCCTTTCTCCTATAATGGTCTGCTATCAAATTTCGAGCAATTTGATATAAAAATGCCTGGGTATTTTCAATTTTATAGTTATTCTTAGGATCTTGAGCTTTTTGAAACGCTTTCCATCCCCTTAAAAACGTGTCCGATGTTAAATCTTGAGCTATTTCTTGAGATCCTGTTTTCAAAAAGATAAATCTATAGATTTTCTCTATATATTTATCGTATATTCTACCAAATTGTTTTTTAAGTTTATTCATAGAATATTACAGTAGGACACTATGTCCTACCTATATATATGTATGTCCTACCTATGTCCTATACTCTTAATTGATAAAAAGTAGAGCTTTTCTCTCCGATTCTTTGAACAATGCCTTGTTTTAACAAAAACTCAAAATCTCTACGAAGAGTTCTCTTACTAATATCAGGAAAAATCTGCTGTAATTCTCCAACCTGGGCTCTTCCTCTTTGCCTTAAAAATTCTAAGATTTTATCCTGACGATCTTCTTTTCCATGAACTAATTCTTCTATAACTACACGATTTACTGTTTCTGGTATTAAAACCTTGGTTTCTGACTCTTCTGACCTATTTAATTCTCCTATAAGATTAGCATATTCTTTTTGAATCTCCAAAACATCAAAAGGACTAACCCAGTTCTGGCTTTTTGCTAATTCTAAATAACTATCTAAAACCTCTACATATTCTTCAATCTCCAAGATTAATTTTTTTGATTGAGAGGGTTCTTTTTTAAAAACCAAAATAGAATTAGCCAAAATATTATCAGCCAATTCTCTTATTTTATACCTTAAAGGCTCTTTCTTGGGAAAAAGAATGGTCAAGCGATACAAATTAGTTGTTAGCTTAATAAAATAACTTTTATCCATAACAAAAACAGGTAATAAGAAAATATAACAACAACCAAACTAAAAGTCAAAGCAAAATTAAGGTTGCAATTTTCAGATTTTTGTGTTTTAATAATAGCAATGATAATAACTGTTATTATAATTCTTGTTTTGGCTTTAATATTTATAAACACTTTTCTTCCTTCTCTTCCAATGTTAAAAGAGAATGTTTTTCTGTCTCAAGACACTGATTCTCAAGTTGAAACAAGCATTTCTGAAAAACAATCAACAACTCCTTATACCTCTGAAACATCAACTCCAGAAACCCAAACCCTTGAAATAACAACTAAAATAGTTTCTGGTCCAAAGCATAACGAAGTTATAGACGAAACAAATGAAATTACTTTTCAATTTGACCTTAAAATCCCTGATCCAGACAAACGTACAAGGTTTGAGACTAAAGTGTTGGGTTTTGATACTGATTGGAAATCAACTTCTTCTAAAAAAAGAACTATAACTCTGCCTCCTGGACCCAAAAAATACACTTTTCTGGTTCGGGAAAAAGAAAAAGCAGAAACCACTTCGCCTGCTCAAAGAATATTTAAGCTTAATATTTCTCCTTATTTTGGAAAAGTAGAGATTGAGGACTTAGAACTGGGGACAAAAACTAGTTATTCTTTAATTACCCTAGACACTGATTTAGAAAGAGAAGAAGAAATTAACATGACTGACTGGCAGCTTCAAGGAAGACTAAAGAGTTTTGATTTTTCCAAAGGCATTCAAGCATATCACCCTATTTTCAACGCTGTTCCTAATGAAGATATTATAATCAAAAGAGGCGACACAATATACTTATCAGCTGCTTCAACCCCCTTGGGCCTTGTTAATGTATTTAAAACAAATCAATGCACAGGCTATTTAGATGATTTGCGCGATTTCCCAATTACAATCCCAGAAGATTGCCCTAAAATAGAACAAGACGACATTTCTGAGCTTGATCAGTGTTGTCAAGAATATATTCTTGATTTAGAAAAATGCGAACTTCCAAAAGATACTTATGTTTTAGATTTAGAGTGCAAAAATTATGTTACAAACAATATCAATTATGAAGGTTGTTTCAGTAAATACTCTAAATACAATGATTTCTTGGGAGATGAATGGCACATGTATTTAAACTTTAATTTAGTGCTTACTGGCGAATGTCATACTCTTTATTTACGAGACCAAAACAATCTTTTTATAGATAAATACACTTACGGTAAAGCCGAATGTAATTGGTAAAACTCATTAAAAAAAAGAGGGCTCTATGCTTTCCTCTTTTTTAATATAGGTAATCAGATACACCTCCTACTACTTACTATTTCTCGTTCAATCTAAAACAAACACTATTCTTCCCAGGAAAAGGTAGCGACCTGCCAGCTATCACCGCTTAGTCCGATTACCTTGGTAACCGCTACTTTTGTCCCGCTGTTATCCCAAACCGGGTCGTCGTAAATAGTAATAGGAAGCCCGTCTGGCGGTTCAATTATAGATTGAGGATTAGTACCATCGGAGTTTATAATCCAGATTTGAGGAAATCCCCGAGCAAGCTTATGTTTTGTAAATACAATCTTGTCATTTTTATTCCAAGCACGCTCCCTTATTACTTGAGAACTGTCTCCTGGAGCATAAATCACGTGCTTGTTTGAACCGTCGCTGTTCATAACCCAAATCTCATTCGGCGGCCTATTCTTTGATTCCGGAGCATAGGAAGTAAAACCTTTAAGGTAAACAATTTTAAAACCATTGTAACTAAAAGATGGACCAGTACAAAAATCATCTTCATCAGTGGTTAATCGAGTTTTCCCGTTCCCGTCAGCATTCATTATCCAAATTGATGAAAAAGACTTATCTTCATTATAAACGTTATAGGCAATCTTATTTCCGTCAGGGCTCCAACTGGCATGTTCCACTTTCTGTACAGTCAGCTGAACTCTTTGCGCCCAATCCTCACCCAAATCAACTAAAAATAATCCAGAATTTTCTCTTTCTCCATAAGCTATTACTTTATTACCAACTGGACTCCAGGAAGGGTTAAAGAGATGATCTCTTTCCCAAGGACCAATTGAAGTAAGTCCAGTTCCGTCACTATTAATCATGTAGAGACCGCCTTTCATCTGGTCTTTTTCTAGGCTCAAAAAAACTATTTTGCTTCCGTCAGGGCTCCAGGAGGGATCAGCAGCAAGCTTTTCTAAAAAAGTAATCTGGATAGGAATCAAGGCAGGTTTTTTCTCTTCTTCTTCAGATATTTCATCTTCTTCTAAAACTATTTCTTCCTTTTCCTCTCCTTCTTCGGGTAAAACCGCTTGTTCTTCTACCTGCTCTTCTGTAACTTCTTCTTCCTCCTCGATTTTTTCTTTTTCAGATTCAGGGAGGTAAAGATTTTTCCAAACAAAAAACCCTCCTATACCTAAACCGATTAAAACTATTAAAATAATTAAAATTTTAGTTTTCATTTCTATTTAATTAAAGAGTCATCTAATATCTCTATTTGATAAACTTTTTGATCCGCCCAATTTTCATTTGTCCGTTGCAAAGTCCACAAATATTCTCCGTCGTGGGCTATCGCCCAAGTTCCCTCAGCTGCTTGATAAATCTTGTCAACAAAATTTCCTTGCTTATCATATTTACATATTTCATGCCCACATTGAGCAACCCAGAAATATTTTCCATCAAAGGTCATACTCTGACCTCCTAAGCCTTTTAGCTTCATTACCTCAAGTACATTTCCTTTTCTGTCAACTTTATAAATCTGCTCTTGCTTTACCCAATTTACCAAGTAAAGATACTGGCCATCCCATGCTATTCCACTTGCCCCACTTTCCATAGCTGGAATCTTAAAGCTTGACAGAATTTCGCCATTCTCAGGATTAACTTCAAAAACTTTTAACGAGGAAAAATCATTTATCCATAATGATTTACCATCAAAAGCAATGCCATGAGGCTGGGCAATTCCTGTATTCTCAAATCTTTTTACAATTTCTCCTGTTTCTGGGTTAAGCTTGATCAAGATTTCGCTTCCCCCAAACTCGAAAAGCCATAAATATCCATCAGCCCAAGCAAGGCTCCAGCCGAATCCTCCCTGAACAGGATAAATCCTTTTCACAATTCTTCGTGTTTCATCTTCAGAAGAAAAGAAATAAGGATATTTGTCTTCTGGATCACCGGGACTATAGCCTAATTCTGTTTTCTTGATATCAATGTAATCAAAAACTGGTTCGCTTATTTCTACTTTTTCTTTTTCTGAGATTTCATATGAGACCTCTTCATCAGACTCAATTTTTTCATCAATTATTGTTCTATCAACACTTCCCCACCAATTTTCTTTTATCTCCACTTGCTCCATAAAAAAGAGGTTTAAATTTATTTTATTATTGATATCGTTGTTCTGGAGAAAAATCTTGCTCTCGTATGAGCCTATTCCTCTTTCAGAATTATTTCTTATTTCATTTCCTGCTAATTCGCATCTTGTTCGAAAACGACACTCTACTCCCCAGCTATTATTTTCAATTAAATTATTTTTGATTATAGTATGACTAAAATCATCTATGGTAATACCATATTTGTTGTTTCTTATGACGTTGTTTTCTATAGTTACATTTGTTGCCTCTCCGTGAATTCCGGTATTGTGAGGAATATTAAAAATTTTATTTCCTCTGATGATAACATTATAATTAAACTGTTCCATTGCTATGCCATTGTAATTTACACTGTAAATTGTGTTATTTTCAATACAGGGATTAGACCTTTCCATATAAATTCCTTCGTTGTTTATCCAGCGTATTACAGAGTTGCTTACCGTTCCCGAGGAATCAAAAAATAAAACTCCCATTGTGGAATATTCTATTATTGCATGGTCAATGATATTTTCATTTTTGCTATTTAAAATATGAATTCCTTCCCAATCTCCATTGATCGGTTTTTCAGCAACTGAAGTAAACCAGACCTGTTTTTGGGCTGTTCCCAGAACTCTCAAAATTCCGCCATCAACTCGTAAATGCCCTTTGTAAGGATTCTTATAATCATGAACGTATCTAAATTCCACAAGGGTGCCTGGCATTATTGTTAGAGTTATCCCCTTTGGTACAATCAGCCAGCCATCAACATAAATTTCTCCGCTCCACTCTTCATCTCTTACTAGTGTTCCAACTTTGGTGGTATTAGAAATCTTTTTGAGACCCAATTCCTCCTCCTGAATAATTTCTCCTTCCTCCTCTTCTTCTGGTAAAACCGTTTGCTCTTCTACTTGCTCTTCTACCTGCTCTTCTGGAGTCTCTCTTTCTTCAGTAATTTCATGTTTAATTTCTTCCTCTGGTATTGACTGATAATACAAATAACTCAATCCCGCAATAATAATTATAATAATAATGGCAATTATTGTTTTGGACATATAATTTGTTAATTAATTGTCTTTTTTCATTCTACTAAAAAACCGCCTAAGTGAATAGAACAGGAGTGGTTCCCCTGGCTGGACAATGTTAAAACCTGTTTAGTAAAAGTTTAAACAACAAAATACCTCACCTTTGGGGTGTTTAAATAAAGATAAATCTTGTATCAGTTTTATTCCTCTCCTTCTGGCCCTACCCTACGTATCTCTATATATCTTCCTTCTTCCCCGGGTATCTCTATAATTTCTTCTTCTATTACCCCTCATATACACGCACCATCTTCACAACCGTGTGGACAATCATACTCCTCAGATGATGCTTGATTACGGTTACCACACATCCACTCTGTTAACCTGTCTTCATCACAGGAATCTGTATTTATTTCATGGCTAATTAGTGTTCCATCTGTAGTATTTATAACCTTACATTCTAATGTTCCTTTCGTATAATAATGATACTCACTTAAAGAAGAACTTCTATCAGAATCTTCACAGCAATATTTTGTTTGGCCGTAAGTAACATAACCACGAGGACAATCAGGGTCTTCCTTTAGAGGTAAAGTCTTTAATTCAGTACCGCTAGAAGCCTTTACTGTAGAAACCGAAAGCATGATAAAGCATTCATTTGCTGTTGTCACTCCAAATTCTCTACATCTATCTTCAAGCGATACACATATCTCTGATGGCCCTCCACTTTCTATACAGAAGGTTTCAATCTGTTTAAATGTTTTAAACTTCTCAAGAGGAAATTGCTCACACATCTCTGGTGTTCCTCCCTGTTCTAAGCAGATATTTCTAAGTGATTTAGACGTGTCAATGCCCTCAAGAGCTTTCTCTATTTCTAATTCCTGTTGAACTCTCGTTTGAACTCTTTCTCTTACTTCTTGTGGAACCTCTGTTGATAGAGAAACTGTTTCTGGAACATTGCCTAAAGCATCTTGTGCTTTTAATGCCTCAACTGCTTTTTCGTGTCCTTTTAGTGAAACCTTCATTGCGTTTTCAATGGCTGGTTTTGCCTGCTCCGGAACTTTCTCATAAACTTCAGCTAAAACCTCTAAATGAACAGAGGTTGTTTTTCCGATTTTAGCCATAACTTTTTCAGTACTCTGTCCTTTGACTTGTGCTTTTTTTGCCAGAGCTATGCTATTATTTAACTGATTCTCGTATCTTGCAAGGGTTTTTTCTGCAAATTCTGGCTTTCCTTTTTCTACTACAGCTTGAACCTCAGCCAGTCTTTCAGCAGCCAATGTAGCATACCTTTCAGCTTTTTTGAGGTCGCCAAAGGTAAAAAAAGTGCCAATCCACTCTGCAATTGTCTCCAAAAAGTAAAATGGACTATCAGGTAAAAGTCCTGGACTTGGAAGTTCTGTTTCTTGAGCTAAAACTCCTGTCCCGAGAGAAAACAGAAATACTGAAATTATTAATAAAGATATTGCTTTCATAATTTAGTTCATTGGTTCTTTTGCTTTGCCGACCTTTTATCTCTATTCTATCAAAAAACCGCCTTTTTGGCGATTTTAAAACTCAGTTCCGGGGACTGGACGATATTAGAACCTATTTTGTGTTGAATTAAATCAAAAAAACCACCATTCAGGCGGCTTTTTGATTGAGATGTACAATCCATGTTCTCGGACAATCTATGTTGTAAGTCTCTTTTTTTAATGAAAATCTAGCACCACAAATATTTATAAATCTCTTCCTCTGAATAACCAAGCTCCTTCACAAGATAATCTTCAACAAAATCTTTCAAGAGATTTCTATCAATAGGATTGTGTCTTGGGATTACAGAAGTTTTTCCAGTAGGGAGATGTGTAATTTTGGTATGTTTACCCCCACTTTTTTTTACAAAAAAATCCCCAATTTTTTTAAGAGCGTTAAAAACTTTTTGGGGAGAACAATTAGCTAGTTTCGGTTTTTGAGTCTTTTTTCTTACTTTCTTTACTTGTATACTTCTTTTTTTCTTTTTACTAACCATATTCAGATCATTCTAAACTATTGCAAGAACTTCCCTTTTTTCGGTTACCTTAGCTTTCCTCATAAGATCTTGCAGACAGCGCTCCCACTCTTTTCGTTTTATTTCATCTTCTGGTTTTACTTTCTTCAAAATTCTTTCAGGGACATAGTATCCTATTTTCTTTCTGAATTTAACGGGAATATCAAAATAAGTAAAAATAGCATCATTTATCATTTCTATTAATTCTAAAAAATTTTCTGCTTGACTGTAACAATGAGGTAACTCTTTTATTTTTGTCCAAAAACCACCTTCTTTTGTTTTATATATATATGCAGTAAGATTTTGTGGTAATTTATTCTTATAAAATTTTAAGTTTTGAATTTTTTTCATATTTTTAAATAATAATTCTTTTTTTTATCATAACATCATATTAATTTGTCAACAAGTTAATTTGTCAACAAGGAGCTTGGTTATTCAGAGGAAGAGATTTATAAATATTTGTGGTGCTAGATTTTCATTAAAAAAAGAGATTTACAACATAGATTGTTCGAGAACATGGATTGTACGGCATTTTTGAAAATAAAAATTGCCCAACGTCGGTCTATTGATTTCGTAAATCAATGAGGGCTTAATAGAGGCAGCAGGCACAGTTAACATTTATTGTTGTGTCTGATTCAAAATCGCTACAACCATCTCCTCCACTAGGCCAATAAATATCACATTTTTCATTATTCTCAAAGTAATAATCAGTAATCTGAGGACTTTTTTCTGTTCCTTCAATCCTAATACCTATTTCATTGTTTTGGAAATAAGAATTTTGGACAACTGAATCTGAATTCTCTAAGAAAAGCCCTCCCCGCCCATTGTTATCAAAAATCACGTTATTAAACTGAACACTAGTATTTTGAACATGAATTGCGCCCTTATAAGAATATCCTGCTCCATAACTGATTGTAACGTTCTCTAAAACTGAGTTTTGGCTTTCTGGTTCAAAATAAATCTCTTTCCAGGGAACTTCATTGGGAAAAGCAGTAAAAATAATCTTGTTTTCGGCTGTACCTTGAGCTAACAAAGTGCCCTTGATATTAAAAGAAGCACCATTACGAAAAGTAATCTCCACTCCTGGCTTTATCTCTAAAGTTGAACCCTCAGAAAGCACAAGAAAATCATGGATTAGATAAGGTAGAGTATTTACTTCCCAAACAATATTACCATGAATGGTTGCTCTTAATGAAATAGCATCAAAAATATTATTACTACCCTTATTATTAATAAATCTTGGAGGAGTATCTGAATTATCAGAAACAAAAATAGCATATTTATTTCCCTCCAAATTATTCCCTTGAATGACTGGAGAAGCATTAGAACGAAGATAAATTCCATACTCATGATCTTTAATTAATCCACAATCTTGAATAATAGGACTTCCTTGTTCTATATCAATACCAATAACCTCTTTTCCTGGTATGGGAAGGCCAGGACCCAAAAAATTCACTTTTTCAATAAAAGAGTCTGATCCTGTTAATTTAATTCCTCTAAGCCAATATTGTTCCACAATTGAATTTTTAAAAACAATAGAGCTGTTTTCTACGAAAATAGCATAGTGTCCCCTCCCTTTAGAACCTATAGTATGACTAATTTGAACCCAATTAAGCTCTGAATCAATGCTGGTTTCATTAAAATACAATCCCTCCCAGGGAGTACCCTCAATTAAACTAGTAAATATAATTTTTTTATCATCTGTTCCAATTGCTTTTAAGGTTCCGCTTATATCTAAACCATCCTTATTGCCTTTAAACTTTAAAGTCACTCCTGGTTCGACAACTAAGATTTTGTTCTCAGGAACCAAGATTGTGCTTTGTATTTCATACGGATTACCCAAAAAAGACAAAGTGATTTCAGAAAATTCACTAAAAGGCAGACTGGAAATTGTTGTTGAAGAAACTGAAACAGAGTTTTGAGCTTTTGGGGTGCCATTAATTTTATTACTTTCTGCATCTAAACCATTGCGAGTGATTAAATTGTTATTGGCCCAGTTTGACGGGTCGCACCCATCAAGAGTTGAATCAACTCTTTCCATTGTAATTTTGGTCTCATTATTTCCCGAAGACCAACCCTTCGAACAATCCACTGAGTCAATTAAATTACTATATGGGTCTAAAAGCTCAAAAAAGTGTTTTGTTTGTTGAAAGTTTCTTCATAGATTATTTCTCAACTATTTGAACTTCTGAATTAATCATTCTCTCATAATCTTTTTTTAATTGCTCTTTAATCTGCTCAATTTTTTTATATTTATCAGCGATTTCTTTTTGTTTATCTAAATCAAAATCCTTGTTTTTATCAGCAGGTATCTTAATACTTATTTTTTCAATATGAGTTTTTTTAAGTCTTTTATTGCCTTCTCCAACTGAATGGTTAGGAAGTTCATTGTCTAATAGGTATTTTAAAAAATCATAATCTAATTTATTCTTAAACTCGTTTTTAATGGTTAACAATCCCCCATGGCAAGTTAAACTAAACTTTCCATTTCTGTAAAATACCCTACCTGCATATCCGTCAATAGTCCAAGTTAAACCTTCCTTGTTGTACTCGTAACTATCTATCCTCGCTATTTCTCCGTTATTTTTAGTCTGACCAGAATAAACAGGATATTTTCCCTTATGAGTTGAAAAGTATTTATGATTATATTTTGCACTGCCAAGAGTTATATTAAATATTTCAGGTATTTTTACTTCTTTAAATTTGATATCTTTTTCTTGCTCAAGTAATTTTATTTCTTGTTCAAATCCTTTTAAATTATTTGCTGTCTCATTAAGTAGAGAGGCAAAATCAATAATATTAACTTTATTTTCTTCCTCAATAATCCCCAATTTTATTTTTTCTTCTTTAGTCCAAAGTATATCAATTATCCAGCTATTGTCTGGCTTAAAATATTTAATTGGTATAACCTTACATCTTGGAGAATTTGTTTTGAAAGATTTTTTAGCACCTTTAAACTGATTAAATAAATTAACTGCTTCATTTAAATCATTTTTATCTGGGTTTTCAAATCTATGAATATCTAAACTTTCCCCTATATTGTTTACTAAATATGAAAATACTGGAACATTTTGAATATCGGAAGATTTATTCTTTTTTGTAATTGCTAAAATATATGTTTTCTTGATATTTGTAAAAAATGTCTTTGTCGGCAAAGAGATTATACCATCAATAAAACATTCATCCCTAATAAACTTTCTTAAATTCCAATCATGTATTCTGTTTAAAATTCCGTCTGGAATAATAATAAATGCTTTTCCATTTTTCTTTAATGCCCTTATAATCCACTCCATAAATAATCCCTCTACGCCAACAGCATTTATTTTATAGTGGTCTTCTAATCCACTTTTTATTATTTCTTCTTTAAGATTACTACTGCCAGTTGTAACATACGGAGGGTTTGTCAAAATCCAGTCATATTCTTCTGTAACATTGTCAACTAGTGTTCCAAGTATAGAATTAGTTTTTAAAATAAAACTTTTATTAAATAAATCTGAAAACTCTTGAGTTAAGTCAGGATATTTTTTAATCATGTCTGAAAAATAAATAAGCATATTTGCTTTTGCTAAAATAATTGTTTTCTGTTCTTCTGCGTCAAAACCTTTGTCAAAACCAGAGATTTCTATTTTTGCCTCTATCTTTTTATTTCTAACTTTGTAAAATCTATCAAGATTATTTGCGACAATCTCCAATGGGAATTTTCCAACTCCACAGGCGGGATCGCATATTTTATCTCCCTCTTTTACATCCGTCATTTCAACAATTGCCTTAACAACTTTGAGAGGCGTGAAAAACTGACCCCAATTTTTCTTACTTATGCTTTGCTTCATAAAACTTTCAAATAATCTACTTTTAAACTCATAATCAATATTTTCTAATTTCTTGTAGTCTCTAAATCTAAACAAAACTTTTTTAAAAACTGTGCTATATCCCCTTACTGCTTTTTGATTTTTACTTACAAATATTGTTCCATTAATTATCGTTGTGCGGTCTATTGGATTTTCTTTAAATAATTCTTTTATTTTTGGTCTGATTATCTTTGCATATTGCTCTAAAATGTCTTCATCTGTATTTTTTTTATACATATCAACTAAATCATAAAAACTATAAGTTCCTTTCAAAATTTCTAAATCGCTTAGATATTTAAAAATAAATAATTCAATAAAAGTATATAAACAATTTTCAGGAGTAGCGCCACTTACTATCCAAATATCTTGCCAAATTTGTTTTGCTAATTCTGTAGGATTAATAAGTTCAATTGGTTTTAAAGTAGAATTAGTTTTACTAATAGAGTTATTTATTTTATTAATTATTTCTATAATATTTTCATCTTTAGGATTAAAAACATAATTTAAATCATTCCCTTTTTCATCTTTAATAGTTTCACCATTTAAAGCATTAATCCATATCGTTTCCATTGTATCTGTAACAATTAAAATTTTTGTTAATTTTTGTGCTACTTTTATTTCTTGTTTTAATGCTTTTTGTTTTTGTTTTTTTGTTCTGAATTTAGAGGGTTTTTTATTTTCAATTACTGCAATAACCTTATCTCCTTCAGTAATAAGCCCATCAACTTTTTTCTTTTCGATCTTTGTTCCATAATTTATATTTCTAATTATGTTGTGTTCTTTAAGAGATTTAATTGTAGTGGCGCCAATATTATAAAAATTCCAATCTCCGATTTTTTCAGGATTTTTAACTAAATCTCTTTGTAATAATTCTTCGCTCATATTGTTTTATAATATCATACCCACAAATCGGCACAAGGGACTGCCAGAAATTGTTTCTTCCTACAAAAATAACCCAAAATCTTGTCATCTGTGGATAACTTTCCATCGGATAAACCGAGTTTATCCGAAGCTTATTCGGCAATAAAAAAAAGCCGTGTTGGTTTTGGATAACACGGCCAAGAGTCTTTTCCCTAAAGGGGCTGGGTTAGTGACAGTTCTTTTTTTAGACGGCCATGAGTTTTTCTCTGAGATCCAGGGTTTTCCAGTACCTTGTATTTCTAATGCCTATATGGGGAATATCAAGGCGTTCCATGATATAAAACCTTTCTGCTATTTCATCAAGAAGTTGTATTGCCAGATCATGCATTCCCTTTTTTAGCTCAACTTGAGCCCTGGTATATTCCTGGATTTTCTGTGTCAACTCAACGATGTTTTTCTTTAGATTCTTGGCTTTTATCTGAACAAATTTTCTAGTGAGAAACCTGAAGGGGTTTTCCAAAAATGAAATAGAGCGTAACTCTGAAAATTCTCTTTCTACTTCTCTAGACCTCTTTTTTTCTTCTGCGAGCTCTCTTTCTAGTCGTTCTTGCCCGTTTTTAAGGAGCTTTGCGATTTCCCTCATTTCCTCCTCTTTTATTAAAGTGGTACTCATCTTCCCTTGCCTATCCTATAAGTTTCTATTTATTTTACTACTCAAACATGAAAAAGTCAAGTTCTAAAGGCCGGCATATATGCCAAAATACGAGCTCCTCTGACGCAACGATCTTAGAACCTGTTTTGTCTTGAATTAAATCAAAAAATCGCTTGTTTGGCGATCTTTTTATTTTTTTCTTTTAAAGATATTCTTGTACTTTCTCTTTTTTAATCTATTTTTTCTTTTTCGTCTTTTATTATGTGACATATTATTGTTAAATTATTTTATCTATGCTTTCTT
>JAUVYE010000024.1 GCA_030603245.1 bacterium
TTTTTTATGTTTAGTTTTTCATGAAATAATCAATCGCAATTTTTATCACATCATTATAAGATAGAGTAAACGACCTATAAAAAAGGACAAAGCGAATAAAATTAGCAAGACATTCTTAATCTTGTAGCCATAATAGGCAAAACTTAGAGGAATTTAATAATTATTTCTAAATATGTTATAAATTGAATACATGAAAGCTATTCATTGAATTCTCGTGAAAAACATACAGAAATGTGAAATTTATATGCTTGAAGTTTTTTGTTATTATAGGATAGAGAAATTAACTTTTTAAATAAAAAGGCTAAAGAAATGACAGAAGAATTATTGAATATTTTTGACCAAAATAGGAAAACTCCCTTAGAAGACAAATTAAATAGAACTATCGATAGTTTTGAAAATATGTTCAGTCTCTTTTTAAAAGTGACGGATACATTAAATGATAAGCTAAATTCGCTTCAAGAACAAGTTGATTATTTAGAAACGCGATTTAATACATTGGAACAAGGACTGACCCAAAACCAAAAAATAATTATCGCTCCCCAACCATCACCAGCACTTACCTCTTCAATTAAAAAAGAAAATTTTGAAAATCCAACGAGAGCAGTAATGAATGAACTACGCGATTTGTTTGAAAAAAAAACCCAAGATACAGATAATAATCAGAAGTGAAAGAATCGGAACACCCGGTCCCTTCCGAATAAAAAATCCTTAAGCAGGAAGAATAAACAAGGAGGAGTATTGAACTAAATGTACGACGCTACATTTAAAATCATCATTTTTGGAGATGAAGATTGTGGAAAAGAAACGCTTACTCAGAGATTTTTAACAAATATATTTGTCTCGGATCAAACAATGACTATCGGAGTCGATTTTGAAGTTAAAAGCCTCAGTGTTGACGGAATTAAAGTAAAGCTTCAAGTTTGGGATTTTGGGGGAGAAGAAAGGTTTAGGTTTTTACTTCCAACTTATGTCAGAGGTGCTCGGGGGGGTATTTTTCTTTATGATATCACAAATTATTCATCGTTAGCTCATATAGATGATTGGCTAAGTATTATTTGGAAAGAAATTAGAGAAGAAGATTTGTTCCCTATAATAGTAGTCGGTAATAAAGCACACTTAGTAAACGATAGAGAAGTACCTTCGGCAATCGGGATAAAAATTGCGAAATCGAGAGGAGTAAATGGATTTATTGAAGTGAGCGCTGAAACTGGAGAAAATGTAGAAAAAGCTTTCGAAGCTTTAACAAGATTAATGTTAGGTGGCTACGGGCCGAGAAGAGTTAGAGTTAAACCTGAGATTATTGATGAAATTGGATTAGAACAAGTGAAAGAGAATATTCAAAAATATATAGATCAAAAATTTAAAACAAACAAGCAGATAACTCGTGCAAGGACAATTAAAGCCATTAAAAAATCACTAAAACTAGCAGAAAAAAACCAATCCTGGGATGATGATATATGGGCTTTTACTATTTCTTTAAGTAAATCAATTTGTAAAAGGATTACTCCTAAAACAATTTATTTTCAGTGAGAAATTAAAAAAAGGAATAATTAAAAAAATAATATTCGTGAATCGCATGGAACCTTACAGCAGTGATGATATAAAAAGAAAAAAGAGAAAGTACGGTCACAGATTGGATAGACTCCTTGGAGCAATCCCAGAAGTTACATCTGTCCTTATTGTGTCTGCTGAAGGTCGTCCTATTGCTTATGCCCTTCCACAAGATACTGATGAGACCAGAATAGCAGCAATGATTTCTGCTTTACTTTCCTTATCTGAAAGGGCAATAATAGAAATGGGAAAAGGGGATTTCGATCAATTATATATAAAGGGACGTGAAGGTTATCTCTTGGTCATGCAAGCAGGTCCAAACGCAGTTATGGCAGTATCAACTACAAAGGAAGTTAGACTTGGATTAGTTCTGCTTGATTGTAGAAGGTTTTGTGAGAGAATAGCGCGATTTGATTTTGACGATGAGGGTGATGAAAGTGATGGCTATTTTCCTTTTCCCTATATCGGTAAACCTCCAGATTCTGGAACTGAAACTCAGTTACAAGTAAAAAAATCAACTAAAAAAAAGCTAAAAAACGAGATGGTTTGTCAATATTGTGGCTTGACCCTCAAGGAAGAAGAAAGAATGTCTCATAACTGTAGAAAAAAACCATGAACAGATGTCTTTCTCCCTATCATAAATTCCTCCAAAACTAGTATATTAATACCTTTCATAGTAATTTTGACATAAATTTTTTACAAAACAAAAACGATAAAAACGCATACACGATCTAGTGTATACAAATAATAATGAAGGTGTTTAACAACGTTTAAAAAATTTGTAGATAATTTATCAAACGCTTTAGGAATTACAGGCAATAAAATTAGCGAATTAATTAAAGGAAGTAATCAATATATCAATGCAGAAGAAAATGTCACAAAGGAAATCAAAAAAACTGTGGCAGCATTAAAAGGCTACGCTGAAACGGAGACTCCTTCCCTAGAAAAAGCAATTAGCTCGTTAGCTTCTACATTTGAAATTATTGAAAAAGAAAGCACGGAAAAAATCAAAAGACTCCGGGAAGAATACATTGCACCACTAAAAGATCTTTTAACTGGCCTACAAAAACTCCAAACTGAACAGAATGAAGCTCAAAAGGCTACAAAAGAACTAGAAAAAGCTGAAAAGCAGCTAAGTAAAGTCCAAAGCAAACCAACAGAAAAATTAAAAACAAACGAAATGCAAACAGCGGAAGCGGGTTTAAAAACTGCGAAAGAAA
>JAUVYE010000025.1 GCA_030603245.1 bacterium
AGTGCATCCTTTGGCTCTTTACCACTATAAAAAACTTAAAGCCTCAAAAGATAAACAAATCTCAAAAATTATAAAAAGGATTGATGAGATTACAATAGAACATAAAAATAAGAGAGAATATTTTATCAAAGAGTTAGCCGAAGGAATTGCTCAGATTGGAGCCGCTTTCTATCCAAAGTCAGTAATTGTTAGATTTTCTGATTTCAAGACAAATGAATATGCTCAATTAGTTGGTGGGAAACTATTTGAACCTGAAGATGAGGCGAATCCAATGTTAGGATGGCGGGGAGCTTCAAGATATTATGATGAAAAATTCAAGCCAGCTTTTTTAATGGAATGCGAGGCGATAAAACGGGTTCGAGATATCTTTGGTTTGAAAAATATTGAATTAATGGTACCTTTTTGTCGAACAGTTGAAGAGGGGGAAAAAGTTTTGGATTTAATGAAAAAAGTCGGGCTTAGAAAAGGTAAAGACGGATTGAAGGTTTATGTAATGTGCGAAATTCCATCAAATGTTATTTCAGCTGAGGAGTTTTTAAAAATATTTGATGGGATGTCAATTGGATCCAACGATTTGACTCAATTGACTTTAGGAATTGATAGAGACAATGCCTATATTCAAAAAATTGGAGATGAAAGAAATCCGGCAGTGAAAGAGATGATTGGAAAAGTTATCCAGCTTTGCAATATCAAGAATAAGTATTGCGGAATTTGTGGTGATGCACCTTCTTCATTTCCTGATTTTGCTAAATTTTTATCAGATTGTAAAATTCTATCCATTTCTCTGTCACCAGACGCTGTAATAAAAACAATTTTAAATTTAGCAAAAAAGAAAAAATAATATGTTTGACATTATTACATTTGGTTCGGCAACAATAGACACCTTCTTAAAATTAAGAGATAAAGATTATCACATTTCAAAAGATGATAGATTCTCAAGCGGGAAAGCTTTTTGTCTGCCTTTAGGTTCGAAAATATCGATTGATGATTTAAAGGTTTCAAGCGGAGGCGGGGGGACAAATACTGCTTGTACCTTTTCAAAACAAGGATTTAAAGTAAGTTATGTAGGAAAAGTCGGTGATGATAAAAGAGGAGAGGAATTAATAGAGGAACTTAAAAAAAATAAAATTGAAACTCAGTTTGTGAAAAAGGATAAAAATCATCCTACTGCTTTTTCCCTTATTTTATCTTCTTCAATTGGAGAAAGAACAGCTTTAATTTATCGGGGTGCTTGTCATTTTATGGAAAAAAGCGATATTCCCTGGGAGAAACTAAAAAAGACTAGATGGTTTTATTTAGGTCCTTTGAGCGGGAAATCATCCCAGATTTTTGCTCCTCTGGTAAGATTTGCTAAAAAGAACAATATAAAAGTTGCGGCGAACCTTGGAAATAGTCAGATAAGCTTAGGTCAAAGGGTTTTGAAGCCAATTCTTTCTCAGCTTGACGTTTTAATTTTGAATAGAGAAGAAGCCTCTTTATTGACAAAGATTTCGTCAAAAAATGAAAAAGAAATCATAAAAAAAATATCTTTGTTTACTAAAGGTATTATTGTTATAACGAAAGGGAAAAAAGGATCAATAGTTTCTAATGGGAAATATGTTTTTGAAGCAGGTATTCCGTCAGTTTTAGCAGTAGAGGCAACAGGAGCTGGAGACGCTTATGGAAGTGGATTTTTGAGTGGACTTTTGTCTAAAAATAATATAGAATATGCTATCCAACTGGCAACTGCCAATTCTTCAAGCTGTACCCAAAAAATTGGAGCAAAAAACGGCTTGTTGCAAAAAAATAAATGGGGAATTTGGTCCCGGGTTAAAGTTAAAAAGAAATTATTATGGAAATAATTTTAGAAAAATCAGAATGTATTGGTTGTGGTTCTTGTATAGCTTTATGTTCAAAGTTTTTTGAAATAGACGAGGAGGGAAAAGCCCATTTAAAAAAGTCAGAATTTGATTCTAAAGCAGAAGAAGAAACATTAGAGGTTTCAAAAGCAGAATGTGCTGAAGAAGCTATAGAAATCTGCCCGGTGCAGTGTATAAAAATTAAAAAAACTAAAAAATAGAAAAGAGTTAACTAGCTTCCAATTTCAATTTTCCATACTAACCTTTTTATAAATTATATGGTTTTACTCAAAGCAAAAACAAGAGATAAAGCGAGTAGAAAAGTTCACTCTATTCGCAAGCAGGGTTTTATTCCGGCTGTTTTATACGGAGCGGAGATTAAAAATCTTTCTATTGAAGTTGATCAAAAGGAATTTGAAGATGTTTACAAAGAAGCAGGGGAGAGTTCTTTGGTTTCCCTTGAGATAGAAGATAAGAAATTTTCTGTTTTAATTCACCAGATAGCCCGTGATCCCATAACTGGAAAATTTTTACATGTTGACTTTTATCATCCTTCTAGCAAGAAGAAAGTCGAAGCTGAGATTCCTTTAATATTTGAAGGAGAAGCGCCAGCTGTCAAAGAATTAGGAGGCACTTTAGAAAAAGCACTCCAGACAGTAGAAGTTAAAGGATTGGCTCAGGATCTTCCAAGAGAAATTAAGATTAATGTTGAAAATCTTAAAACGTTTGAGGACAGAATTTTAATCAAGGATTTAGAAATTCCTGAAAGAGTGGAACTT
>JAUVYE010000009.1 GCA_030603245.1 bacterium
ATGAATGGCAGGCTTCTTTTTTGAATTATTCGCCTAAAATCATTGTATTAACCAATATTGAAAAAGAACATATGGATTTTTTCAAAGACATGGATCATGTTTTTGAGGTTTATACAAAATATTTAAATAATTTACCTAAAAATGGGATATTGGTAGCTAATAAAGACAATCAAAACGTAAGAAAAATAGCTGAGAAGATTTCTGGTTCAAAATATTATTCTGTAAAACAAAAAGAGTCTAAAAAACTTAAAAATATTCTACAAATTCCTGGAGAACATAATTTTTCCAATGCTTTGGCCGCATTGTCTGTCGCTCAAATCTTAAAAATTCCTGATAAGGTTAGTTTTGAATCTTTAAGACAATATAATGGTTCCTGGCGTAGGTTTGAAATAAAACAATTAACAATTAAGAAGAAAAAAATAACAACAATCTCTGATTATGCTCATCATCCTACTGAAATCAAAGTAACCTTAAAGGCTGCACGAGAAAAATATCCTAATAAAAAGATTTGGTGTGTTTTTCAACCCCACCAATATCAGAGAACATATTATTTATGGGATGATTTTGTAAAAGTATTTAGAAATGCCTTGGTTGATCGATTAATTATCACTGATATTTATGATGTTGCTGGTAGAGAGGATAAAGAATCCAAAAGTAAAACAAATTCAAAGAAATTAATAAAACAAATAGATCAATCTTGGGCTCTTTATCTTCCTAAAAATGAAATTATGCCCTATCTAGAAAAAAATCTGAAACCAGGACATATATTAATGATTATGGGAGCAGGGGATATATATAAAATAATTTCTTGACATAAAGCAGGAAAACCAACACAATAAATTAAGAAACTCAATTTCCAAGGTCGAACTTCTAAATTAATTTACACATAATCAATCTCATGATGCTAACAATAATAATTGGGGCAGTTGTAATAATTGGGGTACTAGCTTACTACTTTATGGGGCAAAAGGAAGAATCACCCGAACAAGTAATGTCTGAACCAGAATCCCCAGAACCTGAGCCTAAAACACCAGAACCCATTCCAGAACCTGAGGTTCCAGCACCACCAACTCCTGAGCCAGAAACACCAGAAGCGCCAGAAGAACCAAAAACACCTGAACAAAGCTCAGAACCAGCTCCAGAACAAGACTCAGAAGAATCTCCAATGGTTTAATTTTAACTCAAAGCTCCGCTTCCAAAAGCGGGCTTTTTGTTTATCTTTTTCTTTTTATTTAAAAGGGGATGGGGTATAATTAAAAAATATAATCTGAAAACAGTAAATTAAGATATGAATTACGAAGAACCCGATCAAAAAGAAAAGGGGGATTTGATCTCAGAAACTAATCATGGGTGGCTTAACTTTATTTGGAAAGAGTTTATCTATGGAGGGCACCTTCAATCTATAGGCACCTCAAGCATTGTAATGGTTAGTTCTATGCTTCTAGGAATTCAAATAACATGGGATTGTTTGTTTATTTCTTATCTAATGTTTTATCCTCTTTATCTCTATAACCGTTTTAAAGAAATAGAAATAGATTATTTAACAAATCCCGAAAGAACAGATCATTTGAAAGCCTATCTAAATATAATGCCAACAATCCTCTTGTTAGCTGTTCTTGCTTTAGCATTAGCTTTGGTTTATTTCAGCAATTCATTAACCTCAATATTTGCTTTGTTTTTGGTAATATTGGGTATTATGTATACAATCATTTTCAAAACAATAACCAGGAGGATAGCTCTTTTCAAGGATTTCTATGTTGCTGCTTTTTTTGCACCCATGGTTTTCTTTCCAATTTTTTATTACAATCATGAGCCCACATTAAGCGCATTCATTTTTGCAGGTTTTACATACTTAAAGGCCTTAACAATGCAAATATTATTAGATGTTAAAGACATAGAAACTGATCTAAAACAAGGATTATTAACCTTTCCAATTGTTCTTGGAAAGGAAAAAACACTTAGAATTTTAAAAATCGCCAATGTTGTTATAATTTTTGCAATCATTGCTATTAGCTATTGCTTTAACATATTTCCTAAAGCAATAATGGCTCTTCTTTTGGTTATTCCTTTCAATTTTTATTGTATTAAACAAGCTCAAAAGAATAATTATTTTGGATATATTCTTGCAAGTGGAGAATTCATTCTTTGGCTTCTCCTTATTGTCATAGCTAAAAATATAATCATATGATAGATTCTCTTTTTGCTCACAAAGCAATAGTTTTGATTATTAATCTAGTAGGTCTTTGGCTATCTGCTTTAGTTTATAGACAAAAAATAAAAGAAAAAACTAACAAGATTTTTGTATTAATGTTTGTTTTAATGTTTTTTTGGGTTAATTTTGCTTACCTCGCCAGAATGTTTGGTCAGGAACAAGTTCGTTTGTCTGAACTCTGTTTAAGAATTGCCTGGTTTGTTACGCCCCTTTTCTTTGTCTCTCTATACTTATTCGTCATTGCCCTTTTCCAAAAAGAACAAGAATATAGAGGTCAAACCCAACTTGTTCTTTTGCTGGGAACAGCCTCTTCTTTTATTACTGGCTTTACTAATTTAATAATTGAGGGAATCACGTTCGTTGATGGAAGCTTAGCAATAATTTATGGGAAAGGAATGATTCCATTTTTAGGAATAGTATCTTTTCTGATATATACTACTCTATATCCTCTGTTTAAAAACTATTTTAGTTCTTCAACAACAATAAAACGAAAAGTACAGTATTTTCTGATAGGAATCTTTATCTTTTATGTTGGCAATATTGTTTTTAATATAGCTCTTCCCTTATTTTTTAATGTGGTAAGATTCTATTATTTGGGAGATTATTCAGCAATATTTCTTCTTGGGTTTGTTGCCTATGCTATTCTCAAAAGAGAGCTTTTTGGAATAAAACTTGTTTTGACTAGTTTATTGGTAGCCCTGATTGCGATTTTGCTTTTGTTGGATGCTATTGTTTTTACTCCTCAACTCTGGCTTCAAATTGTTAAAGGTTTCATTTTTGTAATCTTCCTTTATTTTGGTTATTTACTCATCCAAAGCGTTATGCGCGAAATTCACTATAGAGAGCGACTTCAGAGAATGAATAAGGAATTAAAAAAATTAGATCGGGCAAAATCAGAATTTATCTCAATTGCGTCCCATCAATTAAGAACCCCTTTGGGTATTGTAAAGGGATATGTTTCCATGCTCTCTGAGGGCACTTATGGAAATCTGCCTCTTAAGAGCCAAAAACCGATTAGAAATGTTTACAGAGCAAATGAAAGGTTAATTAAATTGGTTAATGATCTTCTTAGTTTATCCAGAATTGAATCCGGAAAAATAGAAATTAAATTAAACAAAGCTTCTTTACAAAAAATCATTTCTAATCTTGTTGAAGATTTAAAAACTCAAGCTCATAATAAAAATATTTATTTAAGATTTGATAAACCAAAAACCTCTTTGTCTAATATTTTAATAGATCAAGCTAAAATCAAGGAAGTTATTTCTAATATTATTGATAATGCAATAAAATATACAGCCAAGGGTGGTGTAACTGTTACTCTTAGAAAACAAAAGCTTGGCAAGCAAGAAAAAGCTATAATAGAGATAAAAGATACTGGTTTAGGTATGACAAAAAGAGAAATCTCAAAAATATTCCAAAGTTTTTCCAGAGGAACAGCTGGTGTAAAACTATATACTGGAGGAGCTGGATTGGGCTTGTATATAGCCAAAAAATTTGCCAATATGCATGGAGGGGATATTAAAGCAATAAGTGAGGGAAAAAGTAAAGGTTCAACTTTTTATATAGAATTACCAATTAAATAATCAAAATTATGCAAAAGAAAATTTTACTTGTTGAAGATGAAAAAATTTTAGTTGATATGTACAGAAAGAAACTTTCTGAAGCAGGGTTTAAGGTAATTTCCGTTTTTGAATCGAAAAAAGCTTTGGTTTTAACCAAGAAAGAAAGGCCAGACTTAGTTTTACTTGATATTCTACTTCCTAGAGAAAATGGAATTTTCTTTCTCGAACAACTCAGAAAAGACCCGAAAATTGCTTCAGTTTTAGTTGTTGCTTTTTCAAATTACGATGACCCAGAAACAAAAAAACAGGCCTTTAAATTAGGAGTTAAAGATTATTTAATCAAAACTGATTACACCCCAAAAGAAATCGTAGAAAAAATAAAAACATATTTTAAATAAGATGAAAAGAATTTTTAATACAAATACCGCCCAATATGTTGGCAAAAAAGTAAAAGTTGCAGGGTGGATAAATAATAGAAGAACCCATGGTAAGATTCTTTTTATTGATCTTCGAGATAAAACAGGGATTCTTCAAATAGTTTTTACAGAAAAAGATAAAAAAATTTACAAGCTTGCTCAGGAATTACGACCAGAGTGGGTGATTGGAATTGTTGGAAAAATCAATAAAAGACCAAAGGGAATGATAAATCCAAATATTGAAACTGGGAAAGTAGAACTTCAGCCAGAAAGTCTTGAGATTTTTTCTAAAGCCAAAACTTTGCCCTTTTCTATTGATGGTCCAGGTTATGAAATATCAGAAGAAAAAAGACTAAAATACCGCTATTTAGATTTAAGAAGAAAAAGATTGGGAAGGAATTTAGAAATGCGACACAAAGCTATTCAATTTATTAGAGACTTTTTAACAAAACAAGGGTTTGTTGAAGTAGAAACACCAATGCTGACAAAATCCACTCCAGAGGGAGCAAGAGACTTTTTAGTTCCTTCAAGAACCTCTCCTGGAAAGTTCTATGCCTTACCTCAAAGCCCTCAACAGTATAAACAGCTTTTAATGGTGGCTGGACTTGAAAGATATTTTCAAATTGCCAGATGTATAAGGGATGAAGACCCAAGAGGTGATCGCCAACCAGAATTTACTCAACTTGATCTGGAAATGTCTTTTGTGGACCGAGAAGATATTTTACAACTGACTGAAGATCTTTATACCGCTATGGTTAAAAAGCTATTTCCAGAAAAGAAGTTTACTCAAAAACCATTTATCAGAATGACTCATGCTCAAGCAATGAAAAAATATAAGAGCGACAGGCCTGATTTGCGTAAGAATAAAAAAGATCCGAATGAATTAGCTTTTGCTTTTATTACTGATTTTCCAATGTTTGAATGGCACGAAAAAGACAAAAGATGGGGAGCAGCTCATCATCCTTTCACTCAACCACAAACTATAGATATTAAGGAAATTAAAAAACACCCGGAAAAAATCTTAGCTTATCAATATGACTTTGTTTTAAATGGTCAAGAAATTGGTGGAGGAAGCATTAGAACCACTGATCTTGATGTTTTGACTGCTGTTTTTGAGGTTTTAGGACACACCAAGCAAGAAACTAAAAATCAGTTTAGAAATTATTTTGAAGCTTTTAGCTATGGCGTGCCTCCTCATGGAGGAATTGCTCCTGGTATTGATAGGTTTTTAGCAATTATGCTTAACGAACCAAATATCAGAGAAGTCATAGCTTTTCCAAAAACAGGAGATAATCGTGGTTTAATGATGGATACTCCATCTAAGGTTTCTGAGGAACAACTCAAAGAACTACATATTAAAATTAGAAAAGATAAAAAATGAGGCAAGGTCTAAGGTATTTATTAATTGGGTTTTTTGTGAGTTTGCCTCTCTGGTGGATAGTAAACATTTTCCAAAATAACCTGGAAAATGTTTTTTATGCTAATATTTCTCAACCGCTTGAAAACATGTTTTTTGTTGAAGTGCCAGCAAAAGACGAAAGATCAAAATTAGACCTTGAGGTAAAATCAGCCCTATCTTTAAAGATTAACAAGTTTGGTAGAGAGAAAGTTTTTTTTAGAAAAAAAACTGAGGATGTTCTACCCATTGCTTCTTTGACCAAGTTAATGACAGCCTTGATAACGATTGAAGATCCGGAAAACTATACTTTTTCTAAAAAAGTTATTATTTCTGAAATGGCAGCCAATCAAGAAAATGTTCCTATTTATGGTAATTTTAACGCAGGGGATAGTTTTAGTGTAAAAGAACTCTTATCCTGGACTTTGATTTACTCAAGTAATGATGCAGCTTGGGCCTTATCTGAGATTATTGGAAATAATAATTTTGTTGAAAAAATGAATCAAAAAGCTCAAGTGTTGGGATTAAACAATACTTATTTTATAAATCCTACTGGTTTAGAACCAGAAGACTTAAACTATAATTCAATTATTATAAATCATATTAATCGTTCAACTGTCCAGGATTTGTTAAGTCTGACCCAATATATTTTAGAAAATCATCCATTGATTTTCTCAATTTCTTTGGAACATGGTCCTTATGAACTTGAAAACGGTGTTTCAAACTTGTCGTTACCCAATAACGTCAAAGTTTTAGGGAGGAAAACAGGATATACTCATGAAGCTGGAGGCTGTATTCTTCTGGTTCTGATCGATCAAAAAGAAAGTATTTTCATTGACATCATCTTGGCAGCTCCTTCTTCTGAACAACGCATTGTTGAACTCCAAAAATTAATTAATTGGCAATACCAATGAGTGTTTTTACCTTTAATGTAATTAAAATTTTATTTTTATCGTTTTGTTCAGCTTTTGTTTCTTTAATCTTAGCTCCCTGTTTGATTAATTTTTTGTATAGATCTAAGTTTTGGAAAAAAAAAGCCAGGGAAAAAACTATCACTGGAGAAAAAGCAGAGGTTTTTTATAATCTGCATCAAAAAAGAGAGATTACTGTTCCCAGAGGAGGGGGAATATTAATTTGGGCTACGGTTTTAATTATTATTTTCTTGTTTTTTATTCTTTCCAAGGTTTCTAATATCTGGTGGCTTCAGAAATTAAATTTTCTATCTAGAGGAGAAACCTGGCTGCCTTTGTTCACTTTAGTAGCTGGTTCTTTGGTTGGACTTTTGGATGATATTTTAACTGTTTTTAATAAAGGAAAATATATAGGAGGAGGCATGGGATTTAAAAAAAGATTATTAATAGTTATTTTAATCGGCTTGATTGGAGGATTGTGGTTTTATTGCAAACTAGATCGAAACACAATTCATATTCCTCTAATTTACAATTTTCCTGATGGTATTGATCTTAATATTGGGTTTTGGTATGTTCCTTTCTTTATCTTGGTAATGGTAGCTTGCTGGGCAGGAGGAATAATTGACGGATTAGACGGATTAGCTGGCGGCACCTTTGCTTCAATTTTTGGAGCTTTTGCTATTATTGCTTTTGCTCAAGGAAGTGTTGATTTGGCTGCTTTTTGCACTGTTATTCTTGGGGCTTTGACTACTTTTTTATGGTTTAACATTCCACCGGCTCGGTTCTATATGGGGGAAACTGGAATCTTAGGACTAACCTCAACAATGGCTGTTGCTGCTTTTTTGACTGATTCAGTAATGATTTTACCCATTATTGCTGCCCCAATTGTAATTACAGTGGGCTCAGTAATTTTGCAACTTTTGTCAAAAAAAATAAGAAATAAAAAAATCTGGTTAGCTACCCCAATCCATCATCACTTTGAAGCTAGGGGCTGGCCCTCTTATAAAGTAACAATGAGGTTTTGGATAATGGGAATTATTTTCGCAATTTTAGGTGTAGCTATCCGCCTTTTATCTCAAAATGGGATTTAAAAAATTAAGAAAAAAATATCCTCAATTTATTTACCGGAATTATTCTTATAAAATCTCAAAAAAAGATTTGAGCATTGTTTTTGATTTTAAGATTGAGCCCAATATTAGGTTTACTCCAAACATAATAATCAAGAATATTGATGAGAAAAGAATTGCCCGGCTTGATAGAAAAGTTTTGGATAATTTAGTTTTTCATCTGGGACTGATTGAACTTTTAAGTTATTGGAAAGCAACTTGTTCGCCAGAAATAATTATTAAAGCTGGATATCTGAACAAGGAACAAATTAAATGGTGGAAAAATCTGATCATCAATGGAATGGGACAATTCTTCTACGAAAACAATATTAATTTCAAAAGTTCAAATTTTCTAAAAATAATTGCTCATAAAAATAAGGGGCTTAAATCTTACTCGAGCAGATTTAAAAACATGGTTTTAGTTCCAATTGGTGGGGGAAAAGATTCAATAGTAAGTTTAGAATTATTAAAAGAGAGTCAAAAAGAAATTAATTGTTTCTCTTTAAATCCGACTTTAGCTGCCCAAAAAGTAATGAAAAAGGGAAAGTGTAAAAATCCAATTATTGTAAAGCGTAAAATTGATAAAAAGCTTTTAAAACTAAATCAAAAAGGGTTTTTAAATGGCCATACACCATTTTCAGCTTATTTGGCTTTTTTAACCATTTTTGTAGGAGTTATTTTTGACTACAAATATATTGCTTTTTCTAATGAAAGAAGTTCAAACGAAGGCAATGTAAAATATTTAGGGAAAATCATTAATCATCAATATTCAAAAAGCTTTGATTTTGAGAAAAGGTTTAGAAATTATTCCCAAAAATATTTAGCAAAAGATATTGAGTATTTTAGTTTTTTAAGACCATTATATGAAATTCAAATATCTGAATTGTTTTCTTATCTTCCCGAATATTTTTCTGTTTTTTTGAGCTGTAATCAAGCCTATCAAACTGATTCTGGTAAGAAAAAACCAATTAAAAAATGGTGTAATAATTGTGCAAAATGCTTGTTTGTTTTTATGTCTCTTTATCCTTTTATTGAAACTAAAAAATTGATTAGGATTTTTGGAAAAAACTTGTTTGAAGATAAGAAGCTTTTATCCATTATACAAGAACTAATTGGAGAAAAGCGCTTTAAACCTTTTGAGTGTGTGGGTACTCAAAAAGAAAGCTTGGCTGCTCTATATCTGGGTTGGCAAAAAGATAAACAAAACAATACAGAGTTGTCGTATCTTTTAAAATATTTTGAGAAAAACATACTCCCTAAATATAAAAACCTTGAAAAAAATTCTCAAGGAATAATGAATTCTTGGAATAAGCAACATAATATTCCAAAGTTATTGACAAAAAAATTTAATAGATTATAATAGTTACTGGAGGCAATAAAGTACTGTAATGACGGCTGGACCAAATTAACTATAAATATTAGAAATCTGCTCAAACAGTCCTCCAGAACAGGAGAACAAGAAAAAATGCACCTTAACATAAGAGCGTGTCAGCGATGATTTGACTAAAACGGAAGAGGATGAACAAAAACCTTGTAGAGGTTTTTTTGTAAGCCCCAAAAAGGCGAACATATGCGAACCGTACTCATCCTCTTCTTTATTTATATATCGGGATTAGGCCCGTTTTTTTGTTTTTAAAAAGAGATTTTTCGTGCTATTTTTAATAAATGAAAGTAAAAAACCTATCAGATAAAAAAATATTGATTTTAGGGTTTGGAAAAGAAGGTAGAAATACTTTTAAGTTTTTAAGAAAATTATTTCCTAAAAAGATTTTGGGAATAGGAGATAGGGATAAAAACGTTAAGACGCAAGTGTCAAACATTAAAAGAATTAAATGGCATTTGGGCAAGGATTATCTAAAAGCTCTCAAAAAATATGATGTCATAATTAAATCACCAGGAGTTCCTCTAAAAGTAATCTCTCCTTTTATCACAAAAGGACAAAAGATTACTTCTCAGACAGAGATTTTTTTTAATAATTGCTCAGGCAGAATTGTAGGAATCACTGGAACTAAAGGAAAAAGCACTACTACTTCTTTAATTTATAACATCCTGAAGCAGGGCGGGTTAAAAGCTCACTTGGTTGGAAATATTGGCAAGCCAGTTTTAACTCTATTATCTTTGGCCACAGAAAAAGATGTTTATGTTTATGAACTCTCAAGTCATCAATTATTTAATCTTAAAAAATCTCCTCACATTGCTGTGTTCTTGAATATTTTTCCTGAACATTTAGATTATTACAGGAGTTTCAAGGAATATATAAAAGCCAAGGTAAATATTACAAAATATCAAACCGAGAAAGACTTTTTAATTTATAATTCTGAAAACAAATTAGTTAAACATATTGCTAAAAAATCTAAAGCTAAAAAAATTCCAATAAAGGGCGAATATTACAAATTAAACAAAGCAGCTGCCAAAGAGGTTGGAAAAATATTTAATATTTCAGAAGAAAAAATTACTAAAGCTATTAAGAATTTCAAACCCTTAGCTCATCGCTTAGAATTAGTGGGAACTTTCAAGGGAATTACTTTTTACAATGATGCTTTATCAACAATCCCGGAAACAACAATTTATGCTCTTAATGCTTTGGGAAATAATGTTCAAACAATTATGCTGGGCGGGTTTGATAGGGGATTAGATTTCAAACAATTAGGTAAAACAATATCTAAAACCAAGATTAAAACTGTGATTTTGTTTCCAACTACTGGTCAAAAAATATGGAAACAAATATCTAAAAAATCATTAAAACATTTTTTTGTAGATAACATGTCAGAAGCAGTGAAAATCGCCTATAAATACACTCAAAAAGGAAAAATCTGTTTGCTTTCCACTGCTTCTCCAAGTTTTAGCATTTTCAAAGATTATAAAGAAAAAGGCAACTTGTTCAAAAAATACGTTAAAAAATATGCCTCGTAAAACAAAAACTCGTAAGAAACCAGATTATATTTTATTGGTCACTTGTGTTATTTTAATAGTTCTTGGAATCTTAATTTTAGCTAGTGCTTCAGCCGCTGTTGCCCCAAGAAAATTTGACTCAACTTTTTATCTCTTAAATCATCAATTATTGTTCGGTTTATTTCCTGGAATAATTTTGGGTTTTTGGGCTTTTAAAAAAGATTTAACTTGGTTTAGAAAAAATGCTTCTTGGTTATTTTTTTTAAACTTAATTCTTTTACTAATAGTTGTTTTTCCTAAAATCATAGGTATTAATAATACAACATTAAGATGGCTTAATTTGGGACCAATTAGTTTTCAACCAGCTGAATTTTTGAAATTAACATTAATTCTTTATTGGGCTAGCTGGTGGAGCTCTCTTAAAGATAAAGATATTAAAAGTAAGAATTTTAGTTTGCTGCCATTTTTTACAGTTATATCTGTTATTGTTGTCCTATTATATTTACAACCAGATATTGGCACTCTTGGCGTACTTCTTTTTTTAGCAGTTCTTATCTATTTTTTATCTGATGCTCCTTTCTGGCACAATATATTTATTGCTTCGCTCGGGGCAATTAGCTTTTTCCTGTTAATAAAATCTGGTTATAGAGGTAATCGTCTTGCTGTTTTTTTAAATCCTGATATTGATCCCATGGGAATTGGTTATCAACTCAAACAATCTTTAATCACAGTTGGGTCTGGTGGAATCTCAGGTGTTGGCCTTGGTTTTTCTACTCAAAAATTTGGTGTTTTTCTGCCAGAATTAATCTCAGATTCAATTTTTGCTATTTTTGCTGAAGAAACTGGTTTTATTGGAAGCTTTGTTTTAATTTTTCTTTTTTTAATTTTTTTATGGCGCGGCTTTAGAATTGCTTATTACTCTAAAAACAAGTTTGATCAACTCTTGGCTGCTTCTATTAGTTCCTGGATAGCTATCCAGGCTTTTATCAATATTGGAGCAATGATAGGCATAATCCCTTTAACAGGCATTCCTTTACCATTTATTAGTTATGGTGGTTCAGCTCTAATTAGCGAATTGGCCGGAATTGGGATATTATTAAATATATCAAAGAAAATAAGTTGAAATGAAATTAGTCTTTACAGGAGGAGGTACGGGCGGTCATATTTTTCCAATTATTGCTGTTGTAAGAGAAATAAGAAAATCTTATCAAGACAAAGATATTGAATTTTTTTACATTGGACCAAAAGATGAATTTTTTTCAATCTTACTTTCTCAAGAAGGCATTAAAGTTAAAACAATTTTGAGTGGAAAAATAAGAAGATATTGGGGAATAAAAACCTTGTTTCAGAACTTTATTGATGTTTTTATTAAAATCCCAATAGGTTTTTTCCAAGCATTCTTTTATTTTTTCTTCTTAGCTCCTGATTTAATTGTGAGCAAGGGTGGGTTTGGTTCAGTTCCCGGAGTAATGGCTGGTAAACTCCTTCAGATTCCAATATTTTTGCATGAATCAGATACTGCTCCTGGCTTAGCTAATCAATTCTTAGCTCGATTTTCTTTAAAAATCTTTGTTTCCTTTCCTAAAACTGAATATTTTAAACCTTCTAAAATGATTTTAATTGGTAATCCGATTAGAAGGGAAATACTTGAAGAATCAAAAAAAGAAGCTCAGGAAATTTTTAAGTTGACTAAAGAAAAACCAGTTATTCTTGTTTTGGGTGGTTCTCAGGGCGCTCAAAGAGTTAATGATAGAATTCTTGAGGTTTTATCTGATCTTTTGCAAAACTTTGAAGTTATCCATCAAACAGGCAGAGCTAATTTTAAACAAGTACAAGCTGAGGCCAAAGTGGTAATTTCTAAAGATTTAGAAAAATATTATCATGCTTTTCCTTTTTTTAAAGAACAGGAGATTGAAAAAGCATATCGTTTAGCTGATTTAATTGTTTCTCGAGCTGGCTCTGGTTCTATTTTTGAAATAGCTGCTTTTGGAAAACCATCTATTCTAGTTCCCTTACCTGAATCAGCTCAAAATCATCAAGTTAAAAATGCTTATTCTTATGCTGAAAATGGAGCTTGTCAGATTTTAGAAGAACCTAATTTTACTGCTCATTTCTTTTTAGAAAGATTAAAATATCTTTTTTCTCATCCTGAAGAATTGGAAAAAATGAAAAAAGCTGCTAAACAGTTTTCTAAACCAGAAGCAGCTACGAGAATGGCTCAATATATTGTTAAATATTTATATTCCTAATTTAAGAATGAAAATACAAAAAGCCTAAAAATAGGCTTTTTTGTTTTGACGTTTTAATATTTCTGTTTTAGAATAAAGTTGATGAATCCAGAAGAATTTAAGTTAAAAACACCGGGCGAGGTCAGAGTAAGAATTGCTCCAGCCCCAACAGGATTCCTGCATATCGGTACTGCTCGTACTGCTCTTTTTAATTATCTTTTTGCTAAAAAACATCAAGGTGTTTTTATCTTAAGGATTGAGGATACTGATCCAGAAAGATCAAAACCAGAGTTTGAAAAAGACATTTTGGACAGCTTAAAATGGTTGCACATTGAACATGCAGAAGGCCCTGATGTTGGAGGAGAACATGGTCCTTACCGTCAGAGTGAAAAATTAGATGTTTATGCTAAATATTTACAAAAACTACTTGATCAAGATAAAGCATATTATTGCTTTTGTACAAAAGAAGAGTTAGAAGCTCAAAAACAATATCAAATGTCAATTGGTCAAGCTCCTCGTTATACTGGAAAATGCTCTGGTTTATCAAAACAAGAAGTTAAGCAAAAGTTAGATAAAGGTGAAAAACCAGTTATTAGATTCAGGGTTACGCCTAAAAAAGTGAAATTTAATGATATGATCAGGGGAAAAATAGAATTTGATAGTGCCTTAATGGGAGATATTGTGATTGCTAAGAATCTAAAAGAACCATTATATAATTTTGCTGTAGTAATAGATGATTTTGAAATGAAAATATCTCATGTAATTAGAGGAGAGGATCATGTTTCCAATACGCCAAAACAAATTTTGATTGCTGAAGCCCTTGATTTGCCCCAGCCAGAATTTGGTCATTTACCTTTAATCCTGGGCAGAGATAGATCTAAATTAAGCAAAAGACATGGGGCGGTTTCTGTTAATCAATATAAAGAAGAAGGATATTTACCCGAAGCAATGGTTAATTTTATGGCCTTTTTGGGCTGGAATCCAGGGACTGAAAGAGAAATCTATACTATGCCTTCTTTGATCAAAGATTTTTCCATAGACAGGATTCAAAAAGGAGGAGCTGTTTTTAATCATCAAAGATTAGAGTTTTTAAATGCTTTTTACATTAGACAAAAATCTATTGAAAAATTAACTGAACTATGTCTTCCTTATTTTATTAAAGCAGGATTGATTGAAAAATTAAAAAATAATCCTCATCCCCCTGATCCAGAAACGCTTCAACTGTTTAAAGATGGAGAAAAACCTGAATTTAGGATTAAACAAACACAAGAAGTTATTTCTCTTGAAACTTTAAAAAAGATTGTTTCTCTTTATCAAAAAAGACTAAAAAAATTGTCAGATATTTTAGAATTGACCAGTTTTTTCTTTAAAGATAAAATAAAGCATGAAAAAGATTTGTTGAAATGGAAGGGAATGACAGACAAAGAAGTAGTAATGTCTATTGATAATTTAAATAAGGTCTTGTCTAGAATAAAGCCTGAAGATTGGAATAGGGAAAACTTAGAAGAACTTTTAACACCAATTGCTGAAAAGTTTGGACAAAAAATCAAAGGGGTAGGAGATAGGGGATATACTTTATGGCCATTAAGAGTAGCTTTAACAGGCAAACAAGCTTCTGCTGGCCCTTTTGAAATTGCTGAGATCTTGGGTCAAGAAAAAACATTAAAAAGATTGCAAGAGGTTAAGGAATTAATAAAATAAAAAAAGAGGGTATGATTAAGATCATTGACCCTTTAAGATTAGTTTATTGGTGTGGGTAATGTGAAAACAACATGACCCTCATCTGTTGAGCCGGCGATGATCAGTTCCCCGCGCTTTATCAGGTTGGTCAGCGCCTCTCCCAGTTCTATTGCATGAGACCTTATAATCTCATTTGATGTGCTTCTCAGCTTCTTTTCTGGCATAAACCTTATTATGTGCTGCAGGTCTAACATATCATCTGGATATTGCTTAACAACATCTAGAGCAAGGGTCTCCCATTCTTCAACGCTTAAATCAGTCACTTTTTTTCACTCCATGTTGAAACTAAAACAATTATACAAATTAATAATAATTTTGTCAATAATGGTTTTGGCTTTGCCTAATATTGGTTTGGCTCAAGAAACAATAAAATCTCCAGAAACACTTGAACAGGCTCAAGAGTTTGGGGAAGAAGTGCTTAGAAAAACTAAACAACAACTTCCAAGTATTTTACAAAAAACTTGGCAAGAAGATGTTTTGCCTGTTTGGAGAAAAATGAAACAAATATGGTCTAAATGGTGGGATAATACTATTCAACCCTGGTTAATTAGTATTGTTGATAAAATAAAGGTGTTATTAGGCCAAGAAATAGAAAAAAGAAAACCATATATTGAACAAGAGCTTCAAAAAGAGACAGAAGAATTGATTGAAGATATTGGAAAAGAAATTCCAAAAACAAAATCTCTTTGGGAAAGGTTTAAAGAATTACTTCAATAAAATAAACTGTAATTGAATTAGGATATTTTAAGAGATGAGAATTTTTTGGCCGTCTCTTTTTTAATTGATTTAATTTTTTAAAAGAGTAATAATAAATAAAAGGTCGGGGTATATTATAATATAAACAAAAAACAATTTTTTCATGAAAAAATGTTCAATTGATGAGACCTCTTTGAGATTCGGAAGAACTGTTTATGGCTTTTTATTGTTAGCTGCCTTTTTTTTCAATAATGTGTATTTGGTATTAATAATCACTGTATTAGTGGCCATGGGTATAATCTCAAAGAGTTATAATACTTTTTATCAATTTCATTATCGGTTTCTCAGACCTCTTGGGAAAGACAAATCAATTTTAGTAGAAAGAGAGCTTAATGAATTACGTTTTGCCTGTAGTATGACTACAGTTTTTTTAATCAGCGCTCTTGTGCTCTTTTATCTAGAAAAATTTGTAGGAATAGGTTGGATCTTAGTTTTAATGGTGTCTTTATTAATGTTGCTTGCAGGAATAGCTGGCTTTTGTACCGCTTCGCTTATCTACGCTGGTTTTAAACAAATTCTTATAAAATAAACACGAAGAGTAAGGAAGAGATAATGGATGAAGATATGGTCCCTAATAAAAAATTACAGTCAAAATCAAAAGAAATAGGTAAGCCAGGATATATTAATCCAAATTGTTGGTTAGCTAAAAGCATTAATGCTTGTCCAGCTAAGCGCTGTCAATATTGCGAGACAATAATCCAAGAATGCCCAATTTTTCGGTATTTAATAGTCACCCTGATTTTAACTTTTGTTTCTCTATGTATAATTTTTTTGACAGAAGAGAATATTCCTAGGGGAGTTATTTTGTCGTTATTTCTTTTTATTGTTTCTTATGGATATTTTTTAAGTAAAAGCACTGAGGAGCTTATTTTAGCTAATTTTTCTCTAAGAGAAACAAAGAAGGCTTTGGAGGAATCTAAATCAGCCCTAGAAATCAGGGTTAAAGCCAGAACCAAAGAGATCCAAAAGTTAGCAAATTCTTTGGAACGACAAGTAAAAAAGAGAACAAAGGCACTCCAAGAAAAAATAGAGGAGCTAGAAAAATTTCGCAAACTCACTATAGGAAGAGAACTAAAAATGGTAGAATTGAAAAAAGAGATTCAAATATTAAAAAAACATTAGAGGAAAGAAAGAAATAAGTAATGTTTTACGATGTTTAATAGATGATAGAAGGCTGTTAGGTCTGCCTGCCAATAGGTAGGGTAGGGAACTAACGGTTTTTTATATTAACTTTTATCGCCAAACAGGCGGTTTTTTTGGTAGAATAAAAAAGAAATAAGAGAGCACAAATATTGTCATTCAGAAAAAGATAATAAAAATTCAATAAGATAATTAGGAAGGTAGCTAAAAATTTGCCGGAAAAGCGAATTTTTGATAGAATAAAAGAAATTAAGATAGCATTATAATAAAAAATAAAAATTATTATGAGTGCAAAAAGTAAGGAATTAGAAGATGCAAAAAAATGGCTGGTGATATTGCTTGAAAAAGCCACGGATGCCTATTTTTTAAGTGATTTGAAGGGAAACTTTATTGATGCTAATAAAGCTGCAGAAGAAATAATTGGCTATAAAAAAGAGGAGTTGATTGGAAAGAATATGTTAGAGATAAACATTCTGCCCAAAGATCAAATTCCAAAAGCGATTAAGCGTTTAGCCCAACATGCACTAGGTAAATCTGTAACAGCTGAAGAGTTCCAACTGATTAAGAAAGATGGTAGTCGGGCTTCAATAGAGATCACTGGGAACATACTAAGACTGAAAGATCAGGCATTAATACTGGGGATTTTCCGCAATATCACTAAGCGCAAGCAAAAAGAAAAAGAATTGATAGAAATAAATGAACAACTCAAGAAATTTGAGAAAGTAGCAGTAGGAAGGGAACTAAAAATGATAGAATTAAAAAAAAGGATTAAAGAGTTGGAAGAAAAACTGGGCCAAGATAAATAATGCAAAATTTGATTTTAATATTGTGCAATGTTTAATAGATGAAAGGAAACCGTTAGGGTAGGGTACTAACGGTTTTTTATATTAGAAAAAACAAACTAAATCTTATTATGGTAATTGATAAGTTTTTGACATCTTTTATCAATTTTGTTAAAATAAATTTAACAATTAAATATTTATTTATCAAGAGTGACGATAGAGAATTGGCTCTGTGATCGTCCAGCAACCCTTTAAATAAAATAATTTTAAAGAAGGTGCTAAATCCAATCCCATAAAGGGAGAGATAAAGATTTATTTTTATGAATCACTAAACTCTTCCTTTACAGGAAGAGCTTTTTAATTATTAATCTAAAAAAATAAATATGATAAGAACATCAGAATATGTTCGTAAAGGGCACCCAGATAGGTTATGTGATATTATGTCAGACGCAATAGTAGATGCGTATTTAGAACAAGATCCAGAATCAAGAATAGCAGTAGATGTTTTCGGATGTCATAATATTATTACTGTTGGGGGAGAAGTAACTAGTAGTGCAAAAATAGATATTCCTAGAATTATTAAACGTGTTTATAAAGAGATTGGGTATAAAAATATAATTGGTACAAATGTAAATATTGCTCAGCAATCACCAGAAATTAGTAATTTAGCTAATAAGGGAGCAGGGGATTCAGGTATTATGATTGGTTACGCAACAAGAGAAACACCAGAAATGATTCCATTAGAAACAGCTTTAGCAAAAAGAATAGCAGATACATTAGACAAAATAGAATGTTTGTTACCAGATGGTAAGGTTCAAGTTACACTAAATGGGGATTATATTAAAAAATTAGTAATTGCTTTTCAAACCAAAAAAGGAACAGAGAATGATTCCATAAATCTCATTAAGCAGAAAATTAGAGAACTAGTACACAGTAATTTAAACCAAGACACTGAATGGATTTTAATTCCTTTTAATATTGGAGGATTTGATGCGGATAGCGGATTAACTGGGAGGAAAAATGTTTTGTGGTATGGTCCAAGAATACCAATTGGAGGAGGAGCCTTTGCAGGAAAAGACGCAACAAAAGTAGATAGGTCGGGAGCATATTTTGCAAGATGGTTAGCCATAGATCATTTAAAGAAATCTTCAAATTGTAAAGAAGCAATTGTAAGCATTGCCTTTGTTATAGGGCAAGAGAAACCAATCATGCTCAAATTAAATAATTCAGAATACTTAGGTAAACTAAAGAACATAACAGTTAAAAATATAATAGAAAAACTTGATTTGAAAAAACCAATATTTGAAGAAACCAGTTTGAAAGGGCATTTTGGAACCAATACATTTAATTGGGATAAATGATAAAAAATCGCTAATCCGTGAGCTGGCAAAGGCAGTTTTTTGTTAAAATCATTGACAACACTCTATGTTTATGCTATATTAAAAATGGTTGGAGATTCGTCTACGGAATCCAATCTGGCTTAATAAAATAAGCCAATAGCTTAATAAAATAAGCCAATAACAGTAGATCTTCAGCAAAGACGATTCCCGGTCTGCTGAGGAATAACAGGGATATACCAGCAAGGAGTGTTCCCTTGCTGGCGAACAAAAATTGAACACCCCTTATAGACTACGGTCATCAAAGGGAATTCCCCCAAAGCCCCAGCATGTTTGTCAATTATAGATAAACATATTGGGGCTCTTACACTTCATTTTCAAGCTAATAATTATTTGTTGGTTAGAAAAAGTTAAAAAATCGCTTAATAGGCGGTTTTTTGATTTAGACGCATAATACATGAACGACGAACCAAAACCCTATTCGTGTCGCAATAATCAACGTATGACGAACAATCTACGGATGTGGAAGCAATATCACACAATCTCTCAATTTTCAAGTTCTATCCGAGGACTTGATTTTTTTATGAATTATTGTAAACTATTTTTAGCATGATTACAAAAAAGGAAGGTAAAAATGAATAGAAAAACGGAAAAAAATTTCGGTCCTACCAAGGGACAACTTTTGGGAGATAGTTGGTTTATAAAAGTGAGGGAAGATTACCACGCGTTTTATCTACAAGCTCCACCTTCTGAAATTCCAGGCGAGAGACGCAGTAGAAGAAAAACCATCGGGCATGCGATTTCAAAGAACTTGACTAATTGGAACGAGTTGCCGGTTGCCTTAGGTCCTGGTAGAGATGACGATTGGGACAATCTTTCTCCGTGGACAGGAAGTATAATTGAAAAAGACGGAACATATTTTATGCCTTACACCGGAGTGAATAGCGATCCAGATAAAATATGGATCCAGAAAATTGGCATGGCGACTTCCGATAACCTCATAACTTGGAAAAAATATGAAAATAATCCGATCCTGGAAGCAAAAGATCCCTATTATATCGATAATGAGAAAAATATTTTGGGGGTTGTTGGAGCCTGGAGAGATCCTTTTATCTTTAAGGATCCTGATTCTGATAATTATTACATGACCATTTCGGCAAGGTTAAAAGGCAAACAGAGAGAGTATAATGGCTGTGTGGCAATTGTAAAATCTCAAAAAGATCTCTTTCATTGGAAAATATTACCGCCAATTTTGGCTCCTGGCTTTTACGACGAAATGGAAACAACTCAAGTAATTTTCCATGCAGGAAAAGTTTATCTTTTCTTTTCCACCCATGCTCGAAATTATAAGCCTGATTTCGCCCGTTATTCCGGCGGAGCATTCGGAGGTCTACATTGCTATTTTTCAAACAACCTTTTTGGACAATACAAACCCGTGAATGGCAATGGCGTTGTTCTGGCTAACGAAGATGAAATGTATGATGTGAGGTTAATATTAAGCAAAGACAATGATTTTTTCGGAATAGGTTGGCTGAAAACAAAAGAAGGCCGTTATATTGGAAAGATGTCTGCGCCTTTGAAATTAAGGATAGATGGGAACAGGATTTTCAAGGTAGATTGAATCAGAAAAGTAAAAGTTCCAATAAAGTAATAAAAATTTTGGAAATGGAAGAAGGAAGAAAGCTCCCAAATAAAAACCGCTAAAATCTCTTAATTAGTTATTAGTTAAGAGATTTTTTTTGTTAATGAGGTTCAAACGTTATCCATCATGCGAAGAACTCAAGGCCATTTTTGTGTCGTACAATCCATATTATGCGATATTCATACAAAAAAATCGCCATTTAGACGGTTTTTTGGTAGAATGAAAGTATGAAAAAGACAGTTTATATAATTTTATTCATATTTTTGGGCATTCTGCTTCAGTTTTTAATCCATAGCTTAATTGAAACTTGGTATATTAATCTTTTAATCACTGATTTTCCAAAATATAGCTTTGGTTTCTCATGGAATCAATGGTTTAT
>JAUVYE010000014.1 GCA_030603245.1 bacterium
CCCACTCATCAATTATAAAAACTTTAAATTTTAATTTAATAGGGGCAAATTTTATTCCATCTCTCAGTTCACTTATATCATCAATCCCTCGATGAGAGGCAGCATCAATTTCCATTAAATCAATCGATCTTCCTTCTACTATTTCTAAACAAGAAGAGCACTTGTTGCAGGGCTCAAATCCTTTTAAGTTTTCACAGTTAACAGCCTTTGCTAAAAGCCTGGCAATCGTGGTTTTCCCTGTTCCCCGAGGACCAGAAAACAAATAAGCATGGGATATCATGTCTGACAAAATAGCATTAGTAAGGGTTTTAACAATATGCTCCTGGCCAACAATCTCAGAAAAGGTTTGAGGTCTATATTTTCGATATAAAACAAGGTTAGCCATTTTTATCTTTAAAAACAATGAATTTATAGCCGGTAAAGTTCCAAATAAAGCCTAAAAATACAGCTATCATCTTTCCAATATAAGCCCAAATTTCTTTTGAAATTCCAAATTGAGGTCCCAACATGTTTACAGTAAAAGAAGTAACTCCAAGATGAATTAAGAGACCGCCAATGGTAATTAAATAGAATTTAGATGTTTGTTTTAAATCTATTTCAGCTTCTTTTTTCTCAAAAGTCCATAGTTTATTCCAAAAATAAGAATTCAGGGTAGCAGCTGAAAAAGAAATTCCCACAAAAACAAGATAGCTTAATCCTTCAAATATCTGAAAAGTTTCCATTAAAATAGTTAATATTCCAAGATCAATAAAGGTGTTCAAAATTCCTACTAAAAAGGATTTGGCAGCTTGGAAAAGAACAGGCATTTTATTTTCAAACAAAGAAACAAACCAGATTCCCAAAGCTGAAAGAACTGGCAGTACTAATGGCAAGAATTTCATAAAGTCCTTTATATTTGGTGGAATCTTTAAAGAACCAGCAACAAGAATCAGAATCAGTGCACAGATTTCTCCGATAACAAGAGCTGATACAATATCTCTTTTTTTCATATTAAATAAGTAATTAGCAATAATAATTACCTAATTTTAACAAAGCAAGGAACTATTAGCAAGAATAAAAAAAGAGAGCGTTTCCGCTCTTTTGAAGGATTTTGAGGAATAACCCAGATTGGGTTTCAAGCTTCCGTAATTTGTTGGACTATAAGGCCTTGTGGTCGAGGGGGCGATTTTTTGGCAGATTGGAACTGCCCTGTTTTTGTGACAAGGTTGACTTTAATTTCTAATGAGTCGATTAAATCCTTATAACGGTTTCGGATAGTGACGTCTGTAACACCTGCTGCTTTTGCTATTTTTCCTTGAGTTCTCTTTTCATCATTCAGAATACAAGCAATATAGAGGGTAGCTGCTGCCATTCCGCTTGGGCCTCTTCCACTGGTGAGACGTTTTTCTTTGGCTCTTTTAAGAATCTGCCAGGCTAATTCCTGAGTTGGTTGGGAGAGGTTTAGTTTGCCAGCTATTGTCTTAATATGAATTGAGGGTTTGTCAATTATCACGTTAACAATGTCAAGCTTCCAAAATAGGTGACGGTAAGCACGGTTAATGTCTTTTTCGGTAACTGTGGTAAATTTTGAAATTTCTTTTGTGCTCCTCACTATTTCGTGCTTACGGCAGGCAATGTACAGAGAAGCTGCTGTAATAGTTTCAATACTTCTGCCTCGGATCAGTCTATTTTTTAAAGCTTTACGATAAATCAGAGCTGCTGTTTCTGAAACTACTTTGGGAACATGAAGTTTGTCTCCGAGTTTGCTTATGTCAGCCATTGCAAAAGCGAGGTTTCGTTCTTTTGCTAAGCTCATTTTTGAGCGTCTTTGCCACTTTCTCAAGCGCCACATCTCAGAAATGGTAGAAATGGGAATTTTTTTTCCATAGGCATCACGAGTAATGTTTTGTATGGTGGTGGACAAGCCCTTGTCGTGCGTTAAAAGAGTTGTTGGGGCTCCGGTGCGAGTTTTTGTTTTTATTTGAGCGAGGTCGAAAGCTCGCCATTCAGGTCCTCTATCTGCTTGATTTTCATGAATAACAAGACCACATCCATCGTTTCCACCGCAAATAATTTCTCCGCTTTTAGGATCATGAATAAGATTTAGGTTGCCACATTCTGGGCATTCCTCTCTTTTCAGGGAACTAGCCTTTTGTCTCATTTCACTACACCTATTCTTATTTTAAAGAACAGGGGGTTAAAGCAATCTTACAGATTGCTAGGTACTATAAAAATTATAACATGCTTTAAGGCTTTGTTAAAATTATGTATAATAAAAAAAGAGAGTTGTTTACTCTCTGGATTGATGTTATAAGGAGATTTCAAACAGCAGTTTTTCTTTTAATTCTTTGTAGCGATTTCTTAGAGTCACTTCTGTAACTTGGGCTTCATCAGCTATTTCTTTTTGGGCCATTTTTTCTTTATTTAAAACACAAGCAATGTAAATTGCAGCTGCGGTCATTCCCTTTGGATCTTTGCCGTGAGTAATTTTCTTTTTTTCAGCCGCTTTAATAATCTCAGTAGCTAATCGGGCAGTCTTAATTGAGATCTGTAAGTTTTCTGTGATTGGATCGATTAGTTGCAAATAGCTGGGCGCTTGTACTTTTATATTAAGTTTCTGATTAAGCTTGTGTGCCAACTCTTTGTGCAGAAAACGGTAATCACGGGCTATTTCTTTTTCAGAGAATCCGGTTTTCTGAGAGAACTCTGACAAAGGTCTTGGGATTTGGAGAAGCCGGCAGGCAAAATAAATTGAAGCTGCTACTATGCCAATAACAGTTCTACCTCGAATTAAGTTTTGCTCTGAAGCCATTTTATAGACAACAGTGGCTAATTCTTTAACGTTTGAGGGAAGATGAAGCTTACTAATGATTTTCTGTAATTCTGGTTCTGCAATTCTTATATTGTGTGCTTCTTTGGACTTTGCTGCTCGTCTTTGATGTTTTTTCAAACGTCTTATTTTCGAAGAAGGAAATTTGCGCATTCCTCGCGAGTCATACTTATCTCCTATTTGCGTAGATTGACCTAAGTTGGGTGCTGCCCGAGATCTTTTTTCCCACTCTTCTTGTGTATATGCTCTCCATTCTTGCTTGCGATTTATATGGTCTTTCCCTAAAACATAACCGCAGAAGGTACAGATCACTTCGCCCATTTTAGAATCATAAACAAAAGCCTTGTTCCCGCATTCAGGACACTCTGTCTGTTTAATGGTTTGTCTGCTCAACCCCATTTCACCTCCTTTTTTTCTCACCCCCTTTCATATTTTTAAGGTACTTCATTCTATTCTTTTTCTAAGATAAAAAACAGCTTTTGTCAATCACTAAAACACATTAAAAAGGTTTTATTTTCAGGAACAAGAAAAAAGTATATAATGAATTTAATAAAACCATGTTAACACTATACAACACATTATCTCGGAAAAAAGAGGTTTTCCGACCTTTAAAAAAGAAAAAGGTTGGTCTTTATACTTGTGGTCCAACTGTTTATTTCTATGCCCATGTTGGTAATATGAGAACTTTTCTTTTTGAAGACATTCTCAAAAGAGTTTTAGAATACAATAACTATAAGGTAAAGCATGTAATGAATATTACAGATGTAGGACACTTAACCTCAGATGCAGACACAGGAGAAGATAAGATGGAAAAAGGAGCAAAAAGAGAAAAGAAAACAGTTTGGGAAATTGCTGATTTTTATACTAAAGCTTTTAAAAAAGATCTAAAGCGTTTGAATATTAAAGAACCCAATATTTGGATTAAGGCCAGTGATACAATTAAGGAACAGATTGCTTTAATTGAGAAATTAGAAAAAAAAGGATTTACCTACAAGATTTTAGATGGCGTTTATTTTGATAGCTCAAAACTGAAAACCTATGGAAGGTTATGGGGAGAAAAAGAAAGGAAATTAAGAGCTGGAGCCAGGGTGAAGATGGTTGCTGGTAAGAAGAACCCAACAGATTTTGCTCTTTGGAAATTCACCCCTCGTGGAGAGAAAAGACAAATGGAGTGGGATTCTCCTTGGGGAAAAGGTTTTCCTGGTTGGCATACAGAGTGTGTAGTAATGGGGATAAAGGAGTTAGGAATTCCCTTGGATATTCATTGTGGGGGCATTGATCATATATCAATCCATCATCCTAATGAAATTGCTCAGGCAGAGGCCGCCTATAATAAAAAGTTAGCCAATTATTGGTTACACGGAGAATTCTTGGTTTTAAAGAAAGCGAGAATGGGAAAGTCAAAAGGAAATATTATTATTTTAGACAAACTTATTGAAAAGGGTTTTAATCCTTTGGCTTATCGATATTTAGCTCTTAACGCCCACTATCGTTCAAAACTAACTTTTAGCTTAGAAGCAGTAAGTGGTGCTCAGAATAGCTTAGAGAATCTTCACCATAAGATTTTGGAAATTAAAACAACATCTAAAAAACCAACAAGGTTCAGTAGAAAAGCAAAGACTTATCAAGAGAGATTTTTGAAAGCAATTAATAATGATTTAGATATGCCCAGGGCATTAGTGGTCATGTGGGCGTTAATTAAAGATCAAGCAATTGAGAATAACGAGAAATATCATACTTTAATTGATTTTGATAAAGTTTTTGGATTAGGTTTAAACAAAGTAAAAGAAATAAAAATTCCTCAAAAAGTTAAGGAATTAGTCAAACAAAGAGAAAAATATAGAAAAAATAAAGATTGGAAAAAAGCAGATGAGATTAGAAGTGAAATAAAAAAACTAGGCTACCTAGTTGAAGATATTGAGAAAGGTTTCAAGATTAAAAAAGCTTAATCCTTATTCTTTTTTCTTTTTAGCGCACAACTGATAAAAATCTAAAACTTTGTTAGCTATTTTGTCCCAAGAATATTGTTGAGCTTCTTCTAGGCCTATTTTTCCCATTCTTTTCCTCAAGGACTCATCTTTAATCAAAATATCTAATTCTTTGGCCAAACCCTTATAATCTTTGGGGGGCACTAAAACGCCTCCCTTTTTATTTTTTAATAATCCTTTATACCCATCATTCGCAAAAGCTACTACTGGTACTTTTGATGCCATGGCTTCCAATAAAACAATACCAAAGCTTTCTCCAAAAATAGATGGTCCAACAAAGATGTCTGAACTTACATAATAAGGAGGAACTTGTTCTACTTTTTTTCCTCCCTCAAAACAAACCTCTTTTAGATTGTTTTCTTTTACATATTTTTCACATTTTTCTCTTAATACCCCATCTCCAACCACAATTAATCTTAGATTAGAGAACTTTCTATTTAATATCTTAAAAGCTTTTAATAAATAGATTAATCCCTTTCTTTGTTCAATCCTTCCCAAAAATAAAATATTAATTTTTCCATCTTGAAACTTCTTAATTTTCAACAGTTTTGGATTAAATCTTGTTAAATTGATTCCATTAGGGATAACTGTTTTTGGTCCTTTAAAATTTTTAAAATACTTTAAGGTTAAAGGAGCAACACCAATAATACCATTTATTTTTTTTTGGATGATTTTTTCAATAGGATAAAAAATCTTTGGGAATTTTTTTAATATTTTACTACCATCAAGACTGGCGTGAAAAGTTAAAATATTTAAAGCATTAGATTCTCTAAGAATTTGCCAAGAAAAAGGCAAGCCTAGGTTGTGAAAATGTAAAACATCAAACTTTTCTCTTTTCAAGACCTCAGTGATGGAGCGTGGCCAAAAACTAAGACAAAAATCTGCTTGAGTCCCAATAATGGTTACTGGAAAAGAAGTTCCCAAAAGAAGGGTATCTGGACCATAATTTTCTGTTCTTTTTCTTCTGGGAGCTATAATTTTACATTCAATCCCCTTCTTTTTATATTCTTTTTGCAAATTTAAAATATGGGTTTTTACTCCCCCTTCTTCGTAAAAAGCATGATGTGAAACTAAACCTATGTTCATAGAATTAGTTTATCAAAAACTAAAAACCTTGCCAAATGATTTTTAATCTTGCTAATTTTTTTATTTTGATGTTAAATTAAAATATATGGCTAAAGACTTACCAGACAAAGTACCCCCTCAAAGCATTAAAGCAGAGCAGAGCTTATTGGGGTGTTTAATGATTGATAAAAAGGCTATTTTCAAAATAGCTGATTTTTTAAAGCCAGAAGATTTTTATCGTAAATCACACCAAGAAATTTATCAAGCATGTTTTGATTTGTTTGATAAAGCAGAGCCAATAGATCTTTTATCTTTATCTAATCGACTTCGAGAAAAAGAAAACTTTGATGCAATTGGTGGTAACAGTTATTTAACAGAGCTGGTTAATTCAGTTCCTACTGCCAGTCATGTTTTAAATTATTCCAAGATTATTCAAAGAAAAAGGATTTTAAGAGACTTAATTTCAGCTTCTCATGATATTGGACTTTTAGGCTACAATGAGTCTGAAGACATAGATGTTGTTTTAGATAAAGCTGAGAACACAATTTTTAATATTGCTCAAAGAAATCTTTCTCAGAACTTCTTGCTAGTAAAAGAGTCTTTGGAAGAGGCTTTTGAAAGAATTGATAGATTGTCTAAACACAAGGGAGAACTTAGAGGATTGCCAACTGGTTTTACTGGATTAGACAATATATTAGGTGGGTTTCAAAAATCTGACTTGATAATTTTGGCTTCAAGACCCTCAATGGGAAAAAGCAGTTTAGCTTTGAATATTGCTTCTTATGTAGCAATTTCAAAAAATATCCCAGTAGGAATATTTTCTTTAGAAATGTCTAGAGACCAAGTAGTAGACAGATTGATTTCTACTCAAGCAAACGTTGATTTATGGAGATTAAGAACCGGTAAATTATCTGGAGAAGGAGAAGATGATGATTTTTCCAGGATTCGTCAATCCCTGGGCATATTAGACAAAGCTCCAATCTATGTTGACGACACTCCTTCTTTAAATATTTTACAGATGAGAGCAATGGCCAGAAGATTACAGGCCCAAAAGGATTTAGGACTTATAATTGTTGATTATTTACAATTAATGCAACCAAGGAATGCTAGTGATTCAGCGGTTAGGCAGGTAACCGAAATCTCTCGTTCTCTTAAGGTTTTAGCCAGAGAGCTTAATATTCCTGTTTTAGCCATTTCTCAATTATCTCGAGCAGTTGAGCAAAGATCTCCTCAGATTCCCAGATTAGCTGATTTAAGAGAATCAGGAAGTTTAGAGCAAGATGCAGATGTGGTTTTATTCATTTATCGAGAAGACAGATATCAGCCAGAAACTGCCAGAAAAAATATTGCTGATATTATTGTGGCCAAACACAGAAATGGTCCTGTAGGAAAAGTTGAATTATATTTTGATGATAGCAGGGTAACATTTCGCAATTTAGAAAAAAGACTTGAAGAATAATGTACACCTCCTCTATTAAAAAACTGATTAAATTATTTTCTAAGTTTCCAACAGTCGGGCCAAGAACTTCAGCTCGATTTGTTTTTTATTTAATGAAAAATAATAATCAAGAGATAGAAGAATTAATACAAGCAATTCAAAACATTAAAAAAGAAGTAAAAACATGCTTTTGGTGTTTTAATCCTTTTGAGGGCAAAGGTGAACTTTGTGAGATTTGTCAAAACCAGGCTCGTGATCAAAGTATATTATGCATTATTGAAAACGAAACCGATTTAGCTTCTATTGAAAAAACAAAACAGTATAAAGGCCTTTATTTTATTTTAGGAGGCACAGTTTCCGCTTTAAGAAAACAAGATATTAAGAAATTAAGAATCAAGGAATTAGAACAAAGGATTAAAGATCATTCTGAAATCAAAGAAATCATTCTTGCTATTAATCCTACGCTTGATGGTGAAGCTACTACTTTATATTTAGAAAGAATCTTAAAACCTTTTAATAAAAAGATTACTCGTTTGGGAAGAGGATTGCCCAGAGGAGGAGAATTAGAATATGCTGATGAGCAAACTTTGAAAGACGCATTGGATAGGAGAAAATAATTGTTAACAAATCAAAAACAGCCATTACGGCTGTTTTTGGTTGATTTCTTTCTCCTTTTTCCAACTAACAATAAATATTATTAGCTCGAAAAAGGTCAGGAGGTCATAGAAGAGATTGTTGATTCTAGCGGCGTTCCATGGGGCGGGAGTAATGGTATTTTAGACATGATAGCTTGCTGTCCCCCAACATGGTAGCTAGACCTTGTGTCGTCGGCAAACGATACGATGATTAAGTTTCCATTATGAGTAGGTGGGCAAAACCCTGCAATGCCTGTAATTTCTTTTTTTGAAGTAGAAAGTGCACTCTTAACGAACTCTTTCGTTAGACCTCCTTTAATTTGGAAAAGATCTGTTAATTCTTTGAATAGGCAGTTAAAAAAATGCGCAATTGCATTCTTTTCTGTCTCATCAAATTCCATTGTATTTACATTATACCCTTTAATAAAAAATTTGTCAAGAGAATTGACAAATTGATAAAAGAAAAAAGTAGATATGATTCAGCGTTCTTTTGGTTTTTCCTCCCACATGTCTTGGTATGTTTTATAAGAATAGATCAGGTTTGCGAATACAAAGACAAATGTAAGTTCTCCAACAGCACTTATAAGGAGAACATTTTGTGAGAAGAAACAGGTCATCGAGAAGGTTATCAGCAGTAAGATGCTAATAATAATCATTATATCTACTCTTTTTTGTTCCTTGCTTTGGTCTTTTAAGGACATCTCAAAGACTACCAATTTTTACCACCATAGAGCTGTTTTTATTATAAAAAAAACAAAAAATTTGTCAATAGTTTGATAAGATTGTATAAAAAAACAAGGAACCTGTTTGTCGGCCTTGTTCTCTGATACTCTCTTAAGCGTTTAATACTTCTCCAGAATCTGATAAGAGTATCTGTAAGCTATAGGTAAATTTAATGCAGTAAGTAAGATTGCGACTATTGTTATGTATTGATCTTGGGTAAGCAGTATCAGAAAAGTCATCGCGCCCGCAGCCAATAAAGCAATGTATAATATGATCTCTGTGTCTTGCCATTCTCTGGTTGTAACAACCAACTCTAATCCCCCAACCTTTTACCTTTTACAAAATGTACCAATTAAAAACTATCAAAAAATCTCAATTAAGTCAAGTTTATGAAGTGGTTTTGATTTGGGTTATTTCAACCTGAGTAAATGGTTGACGGTGGCTTTTCTTAGTTTTATGACGAGTTTTTGATTTATACCTAAAAACAATTATTTTTTTAGCTCTATCCTGTTTTAATACTTTTCCAATTACTTTTACACCCTTGACCAAAGGATCTCCAATCTCTATTTTCTTGTTTTTTTCTAAAAGCAAAACCTGAAGAAAGGTAACCTCTTTACCCTCTTCAACATTAAGTTTTTCAACTTTAATCTTGTCTCCTGGGGATACAATATATTGCTTCCCTCCTGTTTTTATTACAGCTAACATATTATTCTAAATGACTTGGTTTATCTAATTGTAATGG
>JAUVYE010000011.1 GCA_030603245.1 bacterium
TTCCTTTTTTTGTACACGATTTTTGGAGCTTATATCGTCCTCCTTCTCTTATCCACTCCCAGATTGAAGTGATTGTCTCGAACTTCATTTTTAGTCTATTTGCTTTATATCTCCAAACTATAAATTTGTCAATATTAAAACCCAAGAAAAAATCTTAGGTTATTTTATACAAAACTAGCAATTTTTTTGATTAATTCGTCTTTCCCTTGATTTGTTCTGGCTGAATATCCCAAAACCGAGATATCTTGTGCTTCTTTTCGAATTAACAAAAGCTGTTTCCACGCAGCACTTTTAGATAATTTATCAATTTTGTTTGCCACAATGATAATTCTATGCTTGTTTGCCTTAAGAATTTTTATCATCGCCAGATCAAGAATAGTCAAACCAACATTAATATCAATGATGAGAAAAACCGCTTTGGGTTTCACATTAGAAAATTCCACATACCAAAAAATCCTTTTAATCATTTTGTTACGCTGCGATATTGAACGCTTAGCATATCCATATCCTGGAAAATCCACCAAATAAAAGGCATCATTGATGCGGAAAAAATTCGCTTCGCGCGTCTTGCCAGGTATCTTGCTTGTTTTTACAAGATTTTTTTTACCGACCAAAGAATTAATCACGCTTGATTTCCCAGCATTAGAACGACCAAAAAAAGCGACATGTGGTAAATTGTCTCCCAAACTATAATCGTCTCCAATAACACTTTTAGCAAATTCTGATTTTAATATTCTCATAATTCTATTTAATTTTATCAAAAAACCGCCTGATTGGCGATTTTTTAACTTCTTTAAATTAATCATTTTCATGAATTATCTTTTGAAGTTGTTGGTGTAAATTAGGAGCTGCAGCACAATAAGTAAAATTCTTATTAGTCTTCGTCAACGGATTTGAATAATCAATTGGTTTTCCAAAGAAATCTGTGTATATACCTCCAGCCTCTTCAATAATAATCTGAGGCGTAACATTATCCCATATCTTGCTCGTTTTATTTAAATAAGCTCCATATTTACCTTTGGCCACCATCGCAAAATCATAAACACTATTACTAGCTCTTAGATTGCGTATTTTTAAAACTATTTTAGATAATAATAAACATTCATCTTTTGTAAATTTGGGGTCTTCTTGATGACTATCAATGCCATATGCAACCAAAGAATCCAACAAGTTTTTCTTATCACTAACTTGAATTATCTTTCCGTTACAATAGGTTCCTTTACCTTTCTCTGCCACATAAAGCTCTGAAAACTCTGGCAATAGTATTCCACCAGCAATTGGTTTATCACCCTTTAATAGTCCCAACATAATTCCGTACATTGGAATTCCTTGAACAAAATTACTGGTGCCATCAATCGGATCAACAATCCATGTATATTGCGATTTATTATCCACTACTCCAACTTCCTCATCAATAATATTATAATTAGGATAAGCATTATGAATTTTATCTATCAACAATCTCCCTATCTTTAAATCGGTTTCTGTAAATACTTGATTACTATCCTCTACTTTAGTCGTTCCTTGAATTTTTCCAAAACTTTGCTTGGCAGTTTTAGAAACATCTTCTAAGGCTAATTTAATAAAACTTTTATAGTCCATATTGTTTTATTATACCAAAAACCCGAGAAAAACTCTCGGGTAAAAATACGAGCTCCCCTGGTGCAACGATATTAGAACCTGTTTTATATTGAATTAAATCAAAAAACCGCCATTTAAACGGCTTTTTAGTTGAGACGTACAATCCATATTGTGCGATGTTAGTATATAAAATCGCCAATAAGGGCGATTTTCATTTAGCTCCCCTGGCGGGACGATGTTAGAACCTGTTTTATGCTAAAGTATTCTTTTAATAACTATTAAATCCTCTCGTTTCAGTATTTTTTCAACCTCATCCTCTCGTACTCTCCCACCGCTCGCTTTCTGCCATTTTGCATGAATTACTTTTCCATCGCCCACAGACATAAACACATGCCCGACTCCTTTAGGAAATTCTGGGTTATAATGTCCCCAACTACCCTTAATAAATATTAAATCGCCTGGTTGTAAGTTTTCTTTCTTAAGATTAATTCGCTTCCCCAGGTGAGCTTGACTGAGAGCGTCTCTGGGTAAATCAATGCTAATTTTTTTATAGAGATATTGGATAAAACTTGAGCAATCAAAAATTTTTGGGGCTTCATATTGTTTAGCTCCATATTTATATGGTTTTCCTAAATGCTTTTTAGCAAAATAGGTCAATTTTTTTTGTAACCTTTCTTTTTTATTCATATTTCAATTCTATCAAAAAACCGCCTTCTTGGCGATTTTAAAACTCAGCTCCCCTGGTGGGACGATGTTAGAACCTGTTTTGTGAATAATAAAGAGACTTTTAAGGTGCCTGTTTTGATTGTTCCTTAGTTTGCCCCACTCTACTAGTCACTATTTCTTTAAAAAGTGCATAATTCACATATTGGAGAACCCTTAATAGGTTCTTGTTCTTCGCAGGCTTTGGAAAGAGACATTTTCCAGTCATTGCTCTGGCAAAATTCTTCTATACTTTGAAACATAGACTTGTTTTTCCCAGCGCAGTCCTCTGGGCAATTGCATGGATTTTCATCATATTGCGGATGGTTTTCACAAACCCCGTCCCCACACTTTATACAGAGTCCTATGTTAGATTCCGATGGTAACCCAACTTCATAACATACATCTGCGATTGAAAAACGTGTATCTGGAATAGGTGACCATTCTTTTAGACCTTCACAGCAACGGCCTGGGTATCCATCATCAATTGTTGAGAATCGTTCTTCATCTTTTGCACACTGAGAGAGTTCTTCCACATCAATAGTTATTTCTAACTTCCCGCATTTCACTGTTACATCATTGATATCAAGTTCTTGCGGGGTAGACCCTCCGGAAACAGTACAAACAATCTGGTCTTTTTTATATCCTTTCAATCCAACAAAAGTGCCATCAGCCATATTGTAAAGGTCTTTTTCAAAACCTCTATCTATCAAAAAAGACTCAATACTGTCATACTGCTCGCTTGATATGCGTTCAGCTTCAAATCCTTTCCCAGACACAGCTTCCTCTTCTACTTTTGGAGTTACTTTAACTACCCATTTAAAATCAACTGGTTGTGCTTCTGAAAAATCTATCCCAGTTTCTTGTTCAAGGATTTCAAGAAGAACTGAAACTTCATCTAAAGATACGCATTCGCTTCCATTAAAGCATTTATCAGATCCGCAATCGCAAATCTTTACCTGATGACTATTATCTGGTGAACAGCCACAAGGACCAATAAGGCACAAGTTAGGAAAATCACTAGTTGCTTTACAACACAATGATGTTAATACCTCTCCTCCAGAATTTATACACGCCTGTTCTTTTTCGCTTAACTCTTCGGGTGCTGTTATTGACTGATAAATCCAATAACCCAATCCCACAACAATTATTATGATAATGATTGTAGTTATCGTTTTTGACATATTATTTTATTGTTTTTTATTACTATGACCTTTTTTATTCTCTTAAATTATATACGAATCAAATTAAAATAAGTAACATCTTTATTCTACCAAAAAACCGCCTGATTGGCGATTCTTTGATTCAAAAAAGTTGGCTCCGGGGATGGTACAATATTAGAACTTGGTTTTTGGAGAATTTTCCTCAAATAGAGCCTGTTGGGGTATTTATCTAAGCTATTTCTGCCCCGCCCTGTTATTCACTATATTTATTTCCTAAAAATGGAAATTTCATTCTTTAAAATAATTTCCTTGAAGCCATTTGTAAATTTTTTGGGTATCGGTTTCATTATTTTCAGAGCCCAAAAGGATAATCGCTATGTTACGTTCTGTGCCGTCTTGAGCGGCAAAACGAAAAATAAACACAGCTGTGTATTTAGAAGCCTTAATAAAACCCGTCTTTCCCCCAACAAAAGTTGGGTCATTAATAAAAACATTCTTGTTCCATAACTCTTCAATTTCAAAATCAACCTCTCCAAAACTCAACACTTCTTTCCCTTTGGCAATCTCTAAAATTGGAGGACGATTATTTAATAAATATCTAACCAAATAAAAGAGGTCTCGGGCCGTGGAAACGTTTTCGGGAGCAAAACCAGAAGGATCAACAAATTCTGTCTGCTCCATTAAAATAGCTTCAGCTTTCTCGTTCATTAATTTAATAGTTTTCTCTCTACCTAAGAAATAACTAAGAACCTCGGCAGCATCGTTAGAGGATTCTATCAAAAGAGGATAAAACAATTCCACCACCTTAAACCATTTACCGGATTCCAGTCCCTCGGTAGAACCGTAAGCTTCAAGCATTTTTTCTTTTACCAAAATATGTTTTTTTAAATTTATATTCTCAGCTACAACTACAGCTGTCATTAATTTTGTTAATGAAGCCATAGGAAGTCGTTCTTGAGAATCCTTTTCGGCAAAAACATATCCTGAATCCAAATCTGCTACCAAATAACTCTGTGCGCAAATTTCCGGAAACCTGGATAATTCTTGCTTGGAATATTCATGGTGATACTTCTCTTTATCTATCACTAAAACAGGCATATCTAATTCGGTTAATTCATAAATGAGTTTTGCGTCTTGGTTGCTTAGACGAAGACAACCTCCTGAAATTGAAGAATCAAGCTGCCCTCCTCCAGGGTAATAGGGCTCTCCGTGAAGGTAATACTTCCCGTAATAGCGAAGAGCATATGGCATATAAACATTTGAAATAACCGAAAAGCTGAGCTTGTTTCCAGATACAACCTTATATATCCCAGCTGCCGATCCTCCCCAATCCTGAGGATCTCCTTTTGTTAAAATAGAAACCTCTTTTGTTATAAGACCCTTTTTATAAAGCCCTATTTTCATCTTAGCAAGATTAACTTCCAGAAAATCAGTTTTTTTAGAAATTAGTTGCTCTCTTACTTCTTCAAATAATTTAAGATAGATGAGCTTTTTTTCTGGCTTTTTTTCAGGTTTTTTTATCTCTGGAAAGCGGCTAAGAAAACTTAACTCTTTTACAGTCTGTTTTGCATAAAGTAAAATTCCTCCGCCAACAATGGCAGCTAAAACAACTACAATTAAGAGATATTTAATATTGGTTTTTCCTTCTTTAATAAACATTACCCCATTCTACTAAAAAACCGCCTCCACCTACACCAGCTGGTGGAAGGCAGGTTGGCGATTTTTCTATACAATCTCATCTAAATATATGCAATTTTATACAATCTAGCTCCCCCTACAGGACGCGTTTAGAACTGTTGATTGGAAGGAAATTAAGGAAAGATTAAGTGGCTTAACGTTTTTTATCGAAGATTATGCAATTAAAAAAGTTATTGCTTAGTAAATCTACATAACAGAAAATCTATTTCTAATTTCAAGATTTTTTTATATTTTTCCCATTATAAAAGAGAGGTTAAAAATTTGTGAGGTAAGTTTCGGAGAAGGCAAGCTTGAAAAGTTAAATTTTACCAAGCCAAGAAACTCCACCAAGGTTTTTTTACTGAGATAACTTGACCAGTTTCAGCACTAACCTTTGTTTCAATTTCAAAACTTACCGGAAATAGGAAAAGTATTCTTGCCCGCTTTATCCCCTTTATAGAATACACTGGTTTTTCTGATTCTTCTTTTAGCTCAATATTTTTAATCGATTCGGTATTAGGTGTTTCAGAGACTGCAATTGCATCTTCAGGTATAATATTAATTGGTTCTTTGCCAGCAGAAGTCTCCATAAATAATTTAGACTCCTCAACAATCAATTCATTGGAATATTCAACAGAAGCAAAGGTTGTTTCTAATATACCTTTATTTCCGGGAGTAGTTTTCCATAAAGATATATTGTGTGAAACTGGTTGTTCGTTTTGGTCTGCTGTCTTAATAACAGTTTGAGTTAACACATCATACAATACTGTCTGTTCGTTCTCGCTTGTAGCTGGGCATTCTGAGCCAACACAACTACACATTACTTGACAAGGATAGCTTTCTGCAATACCACATTGAGTTTTCTGAGGACACTTAAAATAGCTACAAGGATTTAGTTGAGCACATCTTAAACCAATGCCTGGGAACCTAAAACATTCCAGTCCTTCAGCACAACGGTTTATAGCGTCGCAAAATTGTTCAGTAATCTGTGGATATTCACTAACTTGCGCATTGGTCATGCTCACCAAAAACAGGCCTAATAATACAAGTAGTATACTAAATATAATTTTATTTTTTATCATGATTCATTTTTTTCTAAATATTTCAACTCCGACCTTTATTACGACATTATATCAAAATAATAACACGAGAAAAACTCTCGGGCAAACTAACTCCGGGGATGGTACAATATTAGAACTTGGTTTTTGGAGAATTTTGGAGTTAAAACACCAACTTTAGCTTCTCTAACTGGACGATGTTAGAACCTGTTTTGTGGATTTATTTACTCCAAAAATCTAAAAGTAGAAAATGTTTGGTTGAAGCTTTATCATATTCATTTTCCCTCACACACATAGACATAGTATTCTCCGAACTTTTTATTTTTTACACAACGCTCAAAATAAAAAGCTGGTTCATTCCTAGAATTCTGAATTTCTGGAGCTACTCTTAAAGTAAAAGTCTCTCCATCAGATTCATACTTGTACCAACGTCCTTCTCCAAGTGGATCTTCTGGCATAAAAAATGCCTCTGGGACGTATTTAATAAGTTCTTTATGAGACACGCTTTGGGCAAAAATACTATCGATTCTTCCATCGGTCTTTGGATAATAACCTTTAATATCTTTATACTTCTTTAAAAATGTACTGATTAAATCTAAATGAACAATACGTGTTGCGTCCCTTTCGGCCATTTTAAGTTGAACTGGATCACTAAGGTCAACGATTTCCCCAAAATCTACCCCGATGTTAACAAACGTATCTGGTAGAAAATAGTCTCCAGAGGAAACATATACGTCAGAATCGAGTAAGATTTGTATTAGCTTCTGTTCTATAGTAGCGGCTATTTTTTCTGCGTTTTTAGGAAATGGAAGACAAATCTTATTATTTTGTATTATTATCTCTTTTCTATCCACTTCTGAAATTTCAGCTTCTTTTGGTGTTTTGATTTCTCCTTTCGGGAACCACCAATACTGATAAATCAAAATCCCTCCCCCAACAATGACAGCTAGAATAATTACAATGAAGAGATATTTTATATTAGTTTTACCTTCCTTCCTGTGTGTTAGAACCAATACAACTAATCCAATCACATTCATGCTAGCAAAGGTCAGAGTAAGACAACTGGATTCAGAAACAGCAGACAATTCAGTAGCCAAGAGACCTAAAGTTCCAACAATGAGCAGGATGAACGGAATTAATTTAATTATTTTCATATATTTTATTATAACAAAAAATCATCTAACCAACAAAACAGAAATTTGCTCCGCGGGTAGGACTCGAACCTACAACCTAGTGCTTAACAGGCACCCGCGCTACCATTGCGCCACCGCGGAATAATTAAATATTATCTAATTTTTCACAATTTATCAATATCCTTTCAGTTTCTTAAGCTTCTCATGTTCTCTAATTTTCTCAAGGGCCTTGGCTTCAATCTGACGAATTCTTTCACGAGTTACGCCAAAAACATGACCCACCTTCTCTAAAGTATAGGTAATGCCATCTTTCAAACCAAACCTCATAGATAAAATCTTTTGTTCTCGAGGGGTTAAATCAACCAAAATCTCATTTAATCTTGCTTTTAATAAAGTCCGAGCTGCTTTGGTAGAAGGAGAAATTAATTTATCGTCTTTAATAAACTTAACCAAAACACTATCTCCCTGTTCCCCAACAGGAGTTTCCAGAGAAATGGTTTTCTGAGAAATTCTCATAATATGCCTTACTTTATTAACCTCAAGACCCATTTCAGCTGCAATTTCATCGGGCAATGGCTCCCGACCCAAATCTTTTAACAATTCTCTTCTGGCTTTAGTATATTTAGAAATTGTTTCAATCATATGAACAGGAATTCTGATAGTCCTGGCCTGATCAGCTAAAGCCCTGGTAATTGCCTGACGTATCCACCAAGTAGCATAAGTAGAAAACTTGTAGCCTCTTTTCCAGTCAAATTTTTCAACCGCTCTAAAAAGGCCTAAATTGCCCTCCTGAATTAAATCAAGCATGGTCATATTAGGAGAACGACCAACATATCTTTTGGCAATTGAAACAACTAACCTTAGATTAGCCCTGGCTAATTTCTTTTTAGCTTCTACGTCTCCAGTTTCAATCTTTCTAGCTAATTCTTTTTCACGTTCAGGAGTAATCAAATCATAAGAACCCACTTCTTTTAAATACGTTTGAACAGGATCAATTTTTCTGCTTTTCAAAACTCTTTTTTTCTTCTTGCTTGTTTTTACCTCTAAAATCTCTTTGGGCTCTTGAATAATTATTCCGTCTTTTTCTAGGTCTTCTAATAATATTTCTAAGCCCTTAATATTTTTTTCAATACTTGGAAAGAAATATAAAATCTCAGAAAAAGTAATAAATCCTCGCTTTTTACCTCTTTCTGTTAGTCGCTCTATTTGCTCCGCAGGAAAAACAGAAGATTTTCTTCTTTTAACCTTAGCTTCTTTTCTGACAAAGGTTGCTCTTTTCCTTTTAATCTTCTTTTTAACTTCTTTAGCTTTGACTGGTTTTTTAACTTTTTTTACTTTTGTTTTAGCTTTTTTCTTCTTCATTTAATTGTTTTGCTAAATTACTAAATTCTTCAATCAATTTTTTGCTTTTTTCAGAATCTTTATCAAGTTCAGCTGTTTTAATATCTTGAGAAATTTTATCTAATTTTTCTTTTATTACTAAAGATTTAATTTCTTTCAAACAATTTAACCACTCTTCTTCAATATCTTCCTCATCTTCTTCTTTGTCAATATCAGCTTTTAGGGCTAAATAATCAAAAATATCAGATAATTCAGAAGGAATTTCCTTTTTTTCTCTTAAACAGGAAATAATTTGACATGCTTGAGAGGATAAAAACTCAAAATCCTTCTCGTTAACAGAATCAAGTAAAGATTTAGATCTTAGAGCACAAACAATCAACCCTTCTTCCAAAAGTTCTTTACGAGATTTGACAGGAACTTTTTCCATCTCTTCTGGCTCCAAGCCAAGTGATTCTTTTTCTGTTTTAATTTTTTTTAATTCTTGGTCTACTATTTCTTCTTTTACTCCTAATTCCCTAGCCAATTTCTGAACCCAAAAAGATTGTTCAATTTTATTTGGAATTCTTTTAATAACAGGCAATAAGACTTTTGAAATTTCTTTTTTCCCCTCAGGAGTTTTTGCATCTGCTTTGGAAAAAGCATTCTCAAAATAGAAATCAAGAATTGCTTTAGCATTCTCAATGAATTTTTTAAACTCTTTAGGATTTTCAGAAATAACATCAGCCGGATCTTTACCTTCGGGCAGAATAACTATTTTAATATTAAATCCTTGCGCTTGAGCTAAATCAATACCCCTTTTAGTAGCTGTATCTCCCGCAACATCCATGTCAAAAGCAGTAAACAGATTTTCCGAATATCGTTTTAATATTTTTAACTGAAAAGGAGTTAAGGCAGTTCCTGAGGTAGCCACCATATTTTCAAAACCAGTTTGATGACCAAGAATCACATCAATATAGCCTTCAGCTAAAATACAAAAATCTTTTTTCCTGATTTCTACTCTAGATTTATCTAAACCATATAGAATCCTACTTTTATCATATAATAAAGTAGCTGGAGTGTTCATATATTTTGCTGTATCTTCGGATTTGAAAATTCTTCCACCAAATCCAACCACTTGAGAACTTAAATTAAACACAGGAAACATAATCCTGGCTCTGAATCTATCATAATAAGAACCTTTTTCATTTCTAATTGCTAAACCCGCTTTTACTAATTCTTGTTTTTGATATCCTTTTGAAACCAAAAAATCAATCAAACCCTGCCAAGAATCTGGAGACCAACCAAGCCGCCATTTTACAATAGAATCTTGATTAATTCCTCTATTAATAAGATATTTTTTAACTTCTTGACCTGTTTTTGATTCTAATTGTTTTTCAAAAAAAAGAGTTGTTAACTCACAAATTTCATAAAGTCTTTGTCTTTCAGTTCTTAATTTCGGACTTTCTCTTTTTAATTCAACTCCAGCTTTTTGAGCTAAGATTCTTAAAGCATCACCAAACTCAACTCCCTCAATCTCTTTTACAAAACCAAAAATGTCCCCTCCTTTTCCGCACCCAAAACAATGCCAGATTTGACGGGTTGGACTAACAAAAAATGAGGGTTTTTTCTCAGAATGAAAAGGGCAAAGAGCCCTGTGGTTTATACCTGCTTTTGTAAGCTTAATATAACTTCCAACAACCTCTACTATATTTAACTTATTTTTAATTTCATCTATAGGAGAACTAAGCATTATATTTTAATTAATACTATTCCCTGATTTACAATTCTCCATTAATTTCTTTTTCTAATCTATCTAAAAAGCTTTTATAGAATTCTATTCTTTCTCTACAAATTTCTTTGGCTCTTTTTGTATGTAATTTATCCTCTAAAAATTTTAATTTAGTTTCAAATTCTATTTGCTGACTATGTTTGGTTTTATCTTGTATTCTCCCATTAATCTGTCCACCTAAATTGTCTTTGATATATTTATTAATATCTATATTTGTATATATTTTAGCATTATTTCTGCCAGCCCAGACAAAACCACGGGCAACACCAATAGCTCCTACAGTATCAAGTTTATCTGCATCAAATAAAATTTGAGCTTCTTTTGTTTTTGGTTTATTCTTTGTTCTGTATCTGTGTGAAACAATACAATCTTGAATGTGTTTGATTTTTTCATTACTAAAACCCAATTCCTGTAAAATTGGACTAGCCATTTCTGCGCCTAAGATTGCGTGGTCTGTATTCCCAGAAGAATCATTGTCTTCTTTAATCCTTGCAATATCATGTAATAATGCTGCGGCTTTCAATACATCTAAATCTATATCTTCGTTTTCTGAAAAACCTAAACAAAGATTATAGACCCTCATAACATGATCCATTTGATGCGCAGAACAGGAAAGTTCTTTTTCAACAATCTCCTTAATTTTTTTAAATTTTTGATCCATTTATTTGGTTCAAAATTAGAAATTTGGCGGAGAGGGTGGGATTCGAACCCACGAGACCCGTAAGGGTCATGGCTTTCCAAGCCATTCCATTGGACCAAACTCTGGTACCTCTCCAAAGTCGCTTTTTCTTAATAAGGTTCACCTCAATTCTAATACAAAAATAGCATTTTGCCAAGAATTTTTAATTAAAATGGGGATAAGCTTAGCTTATCCCCAAATTTGTAATCTTTCAAAAAGTTTAGTATCCAGCCATAGGAGGCATATTAGGCATTCCTCCTTGCTTTTCCTCTTTCTTTTCTGCCACAACCACTTCTGTGGTTAAAAACATACTAGTAGCTGAAGCAGCGTTTTCCAAAGCCAATCTAACAACTTTAGTAGGATCAAAAACACCATCATCAATCATATTCACAACCTTTCCAGTAATAGCGTTGTAGCCCAATGCCCAATTAATCTTTCCGCTTTCTTTGGTTTCTCTTATCCTCTGTTCATCAACCTGTTTCAAAATCTTATATAAAGTAACCTCATCAGCCCCAGTATTCTTAATAATCTGTCTTAAAGGAGACTGACAAGCTCTTTTAACTATTTCTTGACCGGCTGTATACCCTTTCTTTTCTAAATTAGATAAATTAATCTCGTTCGTAGAATCAGTTAATATTGCAGCTATAGCTAAGGCTATACCGCCTCCAGGAACAACGCCTTCTTCAACAGCTGCTTTTGCAGCAGCCAAAGCATCTTCAATCTTATGCTGCTTAACTTTTTGTTCAACTTCAGTCGCTGCCCCAACCTTAATTACGGCTACACCTCCGGCTAATTTAGCTAATCTTTCCTGCAACTTTTCTTTATCAAAATCAGACTCAGTTTTATCTAATGCTTTTTTAATTTGAATAATCCGAGCATCAATCTGTTCTTTACTTCCCTTGCCCTCAATAATAGTTGTATTCTCTTTATCAGCAACAATTTTTCTAGCAGAACCAAGGTGTTCTAATTCAACATTTTCTAATTTTAAATCAACTTCTTCAGAAACAACCTCAGCTCCAGTAACTACAGCAATATCATGAAGCATTTCCTTTTTCCTGTCGCCAAACCCAGGAGCTTTAATGGCTAAGGTATTAAAAGTGCCTCTTAATTTATTAACCACCAAAGTAGCTAAAGCATCTCCTTCAATATCTTCAGCAATAATGACTAATTCTTTTTTACCTGCTTTAGCAATTTTTTCTA
>JAUVYE010000002.1 GCA_030603245.1 bacterium
AGTGGAAGCAGCCAGTACAAAACAGGAAACTGGGAAATTAGTCCAGGTTTTGGCTTGGTCTGATAATGAATGGGCTTATGCTTGTCGCTGAGCAGAAATGGCTCAGTTTATCGGGAAAAAGTTATCATAATTATTTTACTAGATTATTATTTTAAAAAAGTTAAAAAGCCCATAACATGGGTTTTTTAATTTGTCTAATTTCTGCTAAAATATATCAATATGGCTTTATTAAGTTTTAGTGAAACTAAAAAGCTTTTTTTAAAGTATAAGCTTCCTGTTTTAAGAGCTGAACTTTTTCAGTTTGAAAAAAAAGCTTTATCTTTTGCTAAAAAAATAGGGTTTCCTGTTGTTTTGAAAATTTGGTCTTCTAATATTTTACACAGAACCGATATTGGAGGAGTTAGAGTTGGAATTAATAATGAAAAGGATTTTAAAAAAGCCTTTTTTGATTTGCAAAAAATTAAAAATGTTGAAGGAATAATGGTTCAAAAAATGGGATATGGAAAACAATTATTTTTAGGCATGAAAAGAGATGCTCAATTTGGGCCAGTTATTGCTTTTGGTTTAGGAGGTATCTTTGTTGAAGTTTTGAAAGATGTTTCTTTTAGAATTTGTCCTATTTCTAGAATTGAGGCTCAAAAAATGATTAGAGAGATTAAAGGTTTCCCGATATTAAAAGGTCAAAGAGGGCAAGACAGTATTAATATGGAAACTTTAATTGATTTAATTCTTAAAATATCCAAGCTTTCTTTAAAAGAAAAACAGATTAAAGAGATCGACTTTAATCCTGCTATTGCTGACAAAAAAAGAATTCTTTTGGCAGATTTTAAAATAATTATATGAATCTAGATAGAATTTTTAATCCTCAATCCATTGCCATTATTGGAGCTTCATCTGAGAAAAAATCAGTTGGTTGGGGGTTGATGAAAAATGTTCTTGAGGGAAAAAGCAAAAGAAAGATTTTTGCTATTAATCCTTATCGCAAGAAAGTTCTTGGAATCAAGTGCTTACCTTCTGTTTTATCTATTAAGGGACCTGTTGATTTAGCTGTTGTTGCTGTTCCAGTCAGGGTTGTTCAGGGAGTAATTAAAGAATGTTGCAAAAAGAAGGTGGGTGGCATTATTGTAATTTCAGCTGGCTTTGCAGAAGTGGGGGAGAGTGGTAAGACCTTACAGGAAAAAATTGTTGATATAACAAAAAAAGCTAAAATTCCTTTGGTGGGTCCAAATTGTTTGGGTATTATTAGGCCTTTAAAAGAATTAAATGCTTCTTTTGCTCCGCTAACTCCTCAAGCAGGGGGTGTAGCTTTTATCTCTCAGTCAGGAGCTCTTATTGATTCTGTTATAGATAAAGCAGCTCATGAAAATTATGGATTTTCTTCTCTTGTTTCCTATGGGAATGAGGCTGATGTTGATATTTGTGATTTTCTTTTATGGTTTAAAAAGGATAAAGAAACCAAGGTTATAGCTATTTATCTTGAGGGATTAGAAGATGGCAGAAGGTTTATGAAAGTAGCCAAAGAAGTTTCAGAGGAAAAACCTATTGTTATTATTAAGGCTGGTAAAACAGAAGAAGGGAAAAAAGCTGTTAGTACTCATACAGCTTCTTTGGCTGGTAGTCATAAAATTTATTCTGCTGCTTTTGCTCAATCAGGCGTTATTGAAGTTGATACAATAGAAGACCTTTTGAGCGTTGCTAAAGTTTTGTCTGAAAACAAGAAGTGCAAGAATGGAGTTGGCATTATTACTAATGGAGGGGGGGCAGGAGTTTTAATGACAGATTATTGTGCAGAATTAGGAATTAATATTCCAAAATTAGATAAAAAAACAATTGCCAAATTACAGAGCTTAAGCTCTAAGCATTCTGTTATTAATAGAAAGAACCCCTTAGATTTATTGGGTGATGCTCAGCCTTGTAGATATGAATTAGCACTTGAAGCACTGTTGGGCCAAAAAGACATTTATTCTATTATTGTAATTCAAACACTTCAGATTATGACTGAGGTTGAGAAAAATGCTAAAATTATTATTGAGAAAAGTAAAAAATACAAAAATAAGCCAATTTTGACTGCTTTTTTGGGCGGAACTTTAAGTCAGAAAGGCATTGAGTTATTAGAGAAAAATCATATTTCTAATTTTTCTGAATTAAAAAGAGCTTCAGTTGCTCTAAAATCTTTAATTAAATGACAAAAAAACAAAAGTTTCAAAAATATATTTTATGGTTTAAACAAGTCTCTTCAAAAGATGTTAATTTGGTCGGAGGTAAAAATGCTTCTTTAGGAGAAATGTTTTCTCGATTAACTAAAAAGGGCATTAATATACCAGATGGTTTTGCTTTAACAGCTGAAGCTTATTGGTATTATTTAAAAGCCAATGGAATCGATAAAAAGCTAAAAGAGATTTTTAAAAAATTCAATCCTGAAGACATTAAAAGTTTAGAAGAAACAGGAAGAAAGGCTCGTCAGTTAATTCTTAACGGAGAAATTCCTTGTGATTTGGAAAAACAAGTTTTAATAAATTATAGAAAATTATCAAAAAAATATGGCGATAAAAACATAAGTATAGCAGCCAGATCATCAGCAACAGCAGAAGATTTGCCAAGCGCCAGTTTTGCAGGGCAGCACGAAACCTTTTTAAATGTTAGAGGAGAAAAACAACTTTTACAGGCCGTTAAAAAATGCATGGCTTCTTTGTTTACTAATAGGGTTATAGCTTATCGAGAAGAAAAAGGATTTTCTCATTTAAAAATTGCGCTTTCAGTCGGCATTCAGAAAATGGTAAGATCAGACCTGGCTTGTTCTGGAATCATCTTTACTTTAGACACAGAGACTGGGTTTCAGGATGTGGTTTTGATTAATTCTACCTGGGGGATAGGGGAAATGATTGTTAAGGGCAAAATTACTCCTGACCAATTTTATGTTTTTAAACCAACTCTTAAAAAGGGTTTTAATTCAATTATTGTTAAAAATTTAGGACGAAAAAACAGAAAATATGTTTACTCTAAAAAAGGAGGATTAAAAGAAACAAATGTTTCTGTTCAAAAACAATTAAAATTTAGTTTAACAGATAAAGAGATTATAAAGCTTGCTGAATGGTCCTGTCTTATTGAAGAACATTACAAAAGGCCTCAAGATATTGAATGGGCAAAAGACGGAAAAACAGGAGAATTATTTATTGTTCAGTCCAGACCAGAAACAGTTCATGCTCCGAAAACAGGCAATTTTTATGAAGAATATAAGGTAGAAAGCAAGAAGAAGCCAATTTTAACTGGCATTGCTGTTGGTTCTAAGATTGGAATAGGAAAAGTAAGAAAGATTGCTGATGTTTCCAAGATTTCTCAATTTCAAAAAGGAGAAGTTTTGGTTACTAAAATGACAGATCCTGATTGGGTGCCAATAATGAGATTAGCTTCAGCTATTGTGACTGATGAGGGTGGGAAAACAGCTCACGCAGCAATAGTAAGTCGGGAGTTGGGAGTTCCTTGTATTGTTGGTTCTGGTAATGCAACTAAAGTTTTAAAAACTGGCAAAATAGTTACTGTTGATTGTACTCAAGGTTTAAATGGCAGGGTTTTTGCAGGAAAGATTCCTTTTAAAGTTAAAAGATACAATCTTAAAAAGATACCCAAATTAAAGACAAAGATAATGATTAATATTGGAGCCCCTGATATTGCTTTTAGAACTTCATTTTTACCTAATGATGGGGTTGGTTTAGCTCGTCTTGAATTTATTTTGGCTGAAAAAATTAGAATTCATCCTTTAGCTTTATATCATTACAATAAGCTTAAATCACAAAGTTTAAAGCGCAAGATTGATAAAATTACTGTTGAACATAAAGATAAAAAAGAGCACTTTGTTAAGGAAATGGCTGAGGGTATCGCTCAAATAGCAGCTGCTTTTTATCCTAAGCCAGTGATTGTTAGATTGTCTGATTTGAAAACTAATGAGTATGAAACCTTAATTGGGGGAGAGTTGTTTGAACCCAAAGAGGAAAATCCAATGTTAGGATGGAGAGGAGCGTCAAGATATTGTGATAAAGATTTTCAACCTGCTTTTGAAATGGAGTGTAAAGCACTTAAAAGAGCTAGACAGGTTTTTGGTTTAAAAAATATCTGGATAATGGTTCCTTTCTGTAGAACAGTTAAGGAGGGCAAAAAGGTTTTAGATTTAATGGCTAAATATGGACTTAAAAAAGGGAAAGATGGTCTAAAAGTAATTGTCATGTGTGAAATTCCTTCCAATGTGGTTTTGGTTGATGAGTTTTTAGAAATTTTTGACGGGATGTCAATTGGTTCCAACGATCTAACCCAATTGGCTTTAGGAATGGACAGGGACAATTCTCAAATAGCCTATATTTCAGATGAAAGAGATAAGACGGTTAAAAAAATGATAAGCAAGGTAATCAGGGCTTGTAATGCCAAAAACAAGTATTGTGGAATTTGCGGAGAAGCTGCTTCTACATTTACTGATTTTGCTGAATTTCTTGTTAAGAATAACATACATTCAATCTCTCTTTCTCCAGACGCAGTTATTAAGACGATAAAAATAATATCAAAAATCAAAAAGTGAAGATAACAACACAACAATTTTTATTCAGCAATCCTTTGATGTATATAGATATTCGAGAGTCATTTTTGAATAAAATTAAATTCTTGATACTGAGAAATTATGGAAGTCTAAAGAAGTTTAATAGAGATGAAAAACGAGAAAGAGATCAAATATCTTTTTAAACTTTTTAAATTATTGGGATATAAATGTAGGATTTTTTTAAGAAGCAATAGAGAAAATATGTGGAGTATTTATATTGGAGCCAAGGAATTAAAAAGATTTTATGAGGAGATTGGTTTTGGGGCTCAAAAAGAAAGACAGGAAATTTTAAAAAAAGCAGCAAATAAGAAATTAAGAATAAATCAATATGTTTGATATAATTACTTTTGGTTCAGCAACCAGAGACACCTTTTTAAAACTAAAACAAGGCAATTATGGAGTTGTGGAGGACAATAAGTTTTTAACTGGTAAGGGTTTTTGCTTTTCTTCTGGGTCAAAGATTGAGATAGAAGAAATGGTTGTTTCTACTGGAGGAGGTGGTACAAATACAGCTGCCACTTTTGCCAAGCAAGGTTTTAAGGTGACTTATGTGGGCAAGATTGGAAAAGATAAAAGAGGAGAAGCTCTGATTGAAGAATTAAAAAAGCTTGGGATTGACACTCGTTTTATTAAGAAAGATAAAGACAGAGCTACTGCTTACTCGGTTGTTTTTGCTTCCTCTGGTAGAGGAACAATTTTGGTTTATAGGGGAGCTTGTCACTTTTTAACTCAAAAAGAGATTCCTTTTAAAAAATTAAAAGCCAAATGGTTTTATCTAGCCCCTCTAAAAGAAAGATTAATTAAATCTTTTGGTCCCTTGGTTGAGTTTGCTAAGAAAAATAATATTAAAGTAATGGCTAATCTTGGCAATTCACAAATTAATTTAAAAAAAAGAGAGTTAAAACCAATCTTAGCCAAGATTGATATTTTGAATTTAAACCAAGAAGAATCTTCTTTACTCACTGGAGTTCCATTTCATAAGGAAAAGAAATTGTTTAAAAAATTAGATGATATGATAAAAGGAATTGCTATTATGACTAAGGCGGAAAAGGGAGTAATAGTTTCTGACGGGAAATATCTCTGGTCTGCTTCTTCTCCTTTTGTAAAGATAGCTGATTTTACTGGAGCAGGAGATGCTTTTGGCTCTGGTTTTTTGTCTGGGTTTATTAAAACTAATGATATTTCTTTTGCTATTCAGTTAGGAATTACTAATTCTATTTCTTGTATCCAAAAAATAGGAGCTAAAAATGGTCTGTTAAAAGGTTCTAAAAAGAAAGAGTTATCAAAAATAAGGGTTAAAAAACGTAAATTATGACTGTTTTAGAGTATTTTGAAAAAGCCCAAAAAGAAAAATGGGCCATAGGGCAATTCAATTTTTCTACTGATGAACAATTAAAAGGAATAATGATTGCCGCTCAGAATCTTAAATCTCCCATAATTATTGGAACTTCAGAAGGGGAGAGCAAATTCTTGGGTTTAAAACAAGCAGTAGCTTTGATAAAATCTTTTAAAGATGAAACAGGTTTTCCTGTTTTTTTAAATCTTGACCACGGAAAGAATTTAGATTACATTAAAGAGGCAATTAATTTTGGTTATGACTGTGTTCATTTTGACGGCTCAGAACTTTCTTTGCCTGATAATATTAAATTAACTAAGGAAATAGTAAAAGCAGGTTCAAAAAAAGATGTTTTAATTGAGGGAGAGATCGGTATTATTGGAAAAAGTACTGAGGTTAAAGAAGAAAATTTGACTCGTTTAGAAGATGTAAAATATTTTGTTCAGGAAACGGGAGTAAATAGTTTAGCTATATCTATAGGGAATGTACATGGGGTTTATCAAAAAATGCCCAAGATTGATTTTGAAAGATTAAAGAAAATTAGAGCAAGAATAGAAACTCCACTGGTTTTACATGGTGGCTCAGGTGTTAGTGAAAAAGATATCAAAAAACTGATTAAAGAGGGGATTGTTAAAATAAATATTAATACTGAATTAAGAGTGGCTTGGAAAAAGGCGCTAAAAGCAACCATTAAGCAGAGCGGGAGAGAAGAAATTAAGCCATACAAGATTCTTTTACCAGCAAGTAGGGCAATACAAAAAGTCGTTGAGGAAAAAATTAAATTATTTGGAAGTCAAAACAAAGCTTAAATGAAAATTATTCATCAGATTGAAAAATGTATTGGCTGTGGTTCTTGTGTGGCTATTTGTTCAGAAAACTGGGAAATGAGAGATGATGGAAAAGCCCATCTTATAAATTCAAAAATAAATAAAAAAACCAATAGTCAAGAATTAGAGGTTAAAGAAGTTGGTTGTAATCAAGAAGCAGTTGAAATCTGTCCAGTTGAATGCATTAAAATTAAAAATAATTAATATGCTTACATTATTAACTAAAGTTCGTCAAGCTTCAGATGTTAGAAAAGAGGGTATGATTCCAGCAGTTTTGTACGGGTCACAAATAGAATCTCTTTCTCTAAAGCTTGACTTAAAAGAATTTGAGAAGGTTTATAAAGAGGCCGGAAAAAATACTTTGGTTGAGTTGAAGATTGAAGGGGGGAATAAAGAATTTTTGGTTCTAATTCATCAAGTTCAGTTTGATGTTATCAGTGGACAACCTATTCATATTGATTTTTTCCAACCTTCTTTGAAAGAAAAAACTGAAGCAAAAGTGCCTTTGGTTTTTGAGGGTGAGAGTTTAGCAGTTAGCGATTTAGATGGAACTCTAGTGAAAAATATTTTTGAATTAGAGATTAAAGCTTTACCACAGGATTTTCCAAAAGAGATTAAGGTTAATATAGATAGATTAAAGACTTTTGATGATGAAGTTTTGGTCAAAGATTTAGAAATACCAGAAAATGTTGAAGTTTTGAGAAAGCCAGATGAAGTTGTCGCTACGGTTTCTCGTCCTGAGAAAGTAGAAGAGGAATTGGAGAAACCAATTGAGGAAAAAGTAGAAGAAGTAGAGAAAGTGGGAGAGGAGGAAGAAATAAAGGAAAAAGAAGAAAAGAAAGAAGATAAGAAAGAAGATAAGAAGGAAAAGGAAAGTACAGAGAAATCCAAATGACAAAATCTAAATGTCAAAAAATAATATTGCTTATTTTAATCCTGGTTTTAGTTTTGCCTAATTTCCAGGCTTTCGCTGAAACTCCAACCCAAGAAAGGGAAGAGCTTGAGAGAGAATTAGAAGAATTGGAAAAACAAATTGCTGAGATAGACAAAGATGTCAAAAGAACAGAACAAGAAAAGAAAACCCTTGAGAATCAAATATATATTTTAAGAAGCAGAATTAATAAATTAGACCTTCAAATCTATCAAGGCAATATAATGATAAAAGATTTGGGTGTCCAAATAATAGACACTGAGGGCTCTATTGAAGAGACCTCTTTTAAAATTAAAGACTCAAGAAAACATTTGGCTAGGATTCTGCAACTTATTTATGAATCAGACCAGAAATCTTTGATTGAAATCCTGCTTTCTGAAGAAGAACTTTCTGATTTTTTTAATGATTTAGTCGCTTTAGAATCTTTGAGCATTGAAAGTGGAGATCTCTTAGAAAATATTGAAAACTTAAAGGTTAGGTTAGAAGAGCAAAAAGATTCTTTGGACAATGAAAAACAGGATTTAGAAAATTTAGTAGTTTTACAAACCGTTCAAAGAAGAGAATCTTCCGTGATTAAAAAAGATAAAGACTGGCTTTTGCACTTAACAGAAACAGAATATCAAAAATACCTTAGCGAAAAACAGGAAACAGAACAAAAAGCAGCTCAAATTAGAGCTAGAATTTTCGAATTAATTGGTATTCCTGAAGCTCCAACCTTTGGAGAAGCTTATGAGATTGCTAAATATGTTTCTGGAATTACTGGTGTGAGGCCAGCCCTTTTATTGGCTGTATTAACCCAAGAATCAAACATTGGAAAAAATGTTGGTCAATGTTATTTAAAAAACCCATCAACTGGGTCTGGAGTAGTTGTTTATAGTGGTAAGACTGTTGCTAGGGTAATGAAGCCCTCTAGAGATGTTTCTCCATTCTTGGACATTACTCAGGCTTTGGGGAGAGATCCATATAATACTCCTGTTTCCTGTCCAATGATTTCTGGATGGGGAGGAGCTATGGGGCCAGCTCAATTTATTCCTTCAACCTGGAAGATATATAAAGATAGGCTTTCTGACATAACAGGAAAACCAGGTGATCCCTGGAATATTAAAGATGCTTTTTTAGCTGCTGGCTTATATTTATCAGACTATGGAGCAGTGCAGCAAACATATAATGGTGAATGGAGAGCAGCTATGATTTATTTCTCAGGCACAAGTCTAAGAACTAAATATAATGGTTGGGGTTTTTATGGAGATTCAGTAATGAAAATTGTTGAGGGGTATGAAGATGATATTGCTGCGCTTGAGAAGAATTAGTTTTCTAATTTTCTAAAGGCCTTAATAATACATTTTAGATCTCCATCCATAATTTCTTCTAAATTGTGCCAGCTTTTTTTAATTCTGTGGTCAGTAATTCTGTTTTGTGGAAAATTATATGTTCTGATTTTTTCAGACCTTTTAGCCCATTTAATTTGGGCTTTTCTTGTTTTTCCCAGACTTTCTAAGTCTTTTCTTTCTTTTTCTTCAGAGATTTTAGCTTCCAGGACAGCTAAAGCGTTTTCTTTGTTTTGAGCCTGACTTCTTTGAGTTTGAGAACTGGCCATTAAACCAGTTGGTAGATGAATGATTCTAACAGCTGTTTCTCGTTTGTTTACGTATTGGCCTCCAGGACCTGATGCTCGATAAAAGTCAATTCTTAAATCTTCAGGTCTTATTTGAATTGTTGCTTTTTTTGGTTTAGCTAAAATAGCTACTGTTGTTGTTGAAGTATGGACTCTTCCTTTTTTTTCTGTTTTAGGAATTCTTTGAACCCGATGAACGCCTCCCTCATTTTTTATTTCTGAAAAAACATTGGGACCAGAAAGTTCAAAAATAATCTCTTTAAACCCACCTATTTCGGTGGGTTTAGACTCAAGAATTTTTTGTTTCCAACCTTTTGAGGCAGCATATTTTGAATACATTCTAAATAGATTACTAGCAAACAATGCTGATTCTGCCCCTCCTGTTCCGGCCCGAATTTCAACAATAACTCCTTCTTGGTTGTTTCGACTGCTCATATTACTTCTTTTTTTTGCTCTTAGTCAGTCTTTCTCTGAATTTTTGAACTCGTCCCAAAGTATCTACTATTTTTTCTTTGCCAGTATAAAAAGGATGGCATTGAGAGCAAATCTCAACCTCAAGAAACTCTTTAGTAGAGCCAATAGTAAAGGTACTGCCGCATGCGCATTTAATCCGAGCTTTTGGATAATATTTTGGATGGATATCTTTTTTCACAGAGTTTTACATTTATTATTTTGTTTATAGAAACTTTGCGGATGACCCAATATTAGCAGATTTTAGGTAGAAATCAAGAGTTGATTAAATTTTTCTGAGATGTTATACTAATCCCATTATGATAGCTAAAGAAAGCGACCAAAAGGTTGCAAAAACTAAAAATAGTGATCTTAAATTTAAGCGGGAAGAGATGCTAAAGGCTGGTTTGCAATTTGGTCATCGGACATCCAGAGCACATCCTAAAATGCGCCAATTTCTGCAAGGAGTAAGAAACACCGTTCATATTATTGATATTGAGAAAACAGCTGAGAAACTAAAACAAACCCTTGCTTTTATTCAAGAACTTATTTCAGATAACAAAGTTATTCTTTTTGTTGGCACCAAGGTTCAAGTAAAGGATTTGGTTGAGGAGGTTGCCTCAGCTTGTAAAATGCCCTATGTGACTGATCGTTGGTTGGGGGGAACTTTTACTAATTTTGAAATAATTAAAAAAAGAATAGAATATTTTAAAGATTTGCAAAAGAAAAAAGAGGATGGAGAATTGGAAAAATATACCAAAAAGGAAAAAGCCAAGATTGAGAGAGAAATTGCTGGTCTTGCAAGAAGGTTTGAGGGAATGAGGGATTTAACCAAATTTCCTGATGCTATTTTTGTCATAGACATGAAAAAAGATGCTTTGGCAATTAAAGAGGCAAGACAAAAAAACATTAAAGTAATTGCAATTGCTGATACTGATGTTGATCCTGACTTAGCTGATTGTTTTATTCCGGCTAATGATGATGCTATTTCTTCTGTCACCTATATTTTAGAGAAAGTTAAAGAAGTAATTCTTAATACTAAACCTAAGGCTGCAGCTAAAGAGGAAAAAGAGGAAGAAGAAAAAGATAAGTAAAATCTTATGGTAAATATTGACCAAATCAAAAAACTTCGTGAGGAAACCAGGATTTCAGTCATTGAATGTCAGAAGGCTTTAAAAGAAACAAAGGGAGATATTGAAAAAGCTAAGGAGTTTTTGAGGAAAAAAGGTAAAGAGTTGGCTGGTAAAAAATCAAGCAGAGAAGTTAAATCAGGTTTAATTTCAACTTATGTTCATCAGAATAAAAAAGTTGGAGTTATTCTTGATATTCGCTGTGAATCAGATTTTGTAGCTAAATCAAATGATTTCCAGAAACTATGTCATGAGATTTGTTTGCAAATTACAGCTATGAAACCAATATTTGTTAGGAAAGAGGATATTCCCGAAAGCATTTTAGCTAAGGAGAAAGAGATTTATAGGGCACAATTCAAGAATTCTGATAAACCTAAAGATATAATGGAAAAAATGATTAAAGGAAAATTGGAAAAATATCAAAAAGAAAATTCCTTAACATCTCAAACTTGGATTAAAGATAGTAACAAAACTATTGAAGATTTAATAGAAGAATATATTGTTAAATTAGGAGAAAATATTGTAATTAAGAAATTTGTAAGATACGAATTATGATGGCCCTAATCGCATCAATAATTTTTGGGGGCAGTATTATTGGGATGGGAACAATGCTTTATCAAAAGATTCCATCTTTAGTTAAACTGCCAGAGATGGCTGAAAAAGATGAAAAGAAAAATCTGATTTTAGTTATTAAAAATAAGGTGAAAGAGATAGAATTTGTCAAAGACTTTTCTTATGAAATGTTTTTGCAAAAAATACTTTCTAAGATTAGAGTGCTAACCTTAAAAACTGATAGTAAAACTTCTAGCTGGCTTCAAAAATTACGAGAAAAATCCAAAAACAAAAAAGTTTTGAATGATGACAAATATTGGGATGAGTTGGGAAGATCAACAAAAAAATGAAAGCAAATTTAGAATTCTATTTTAAGCTTTTAAGAATTAAAGACTGGCGCGGTTATTTTTTAATCGCTACACTCGGATTCGTTATTTCAAAAGGATTTTTATTTCCTGTGAGAGATATTGCTATTTTCTATGCATTCTCTTTTCTTCTTTTGGCTTTTGGGTTTTCAATAAATGATTGTTTTGATACAAAAGAAGATAGATTAGATAAAGATAAGAAAAATCCTATAGCTCTTAAAAAGATAAGTTTTAGAAACGGTTTAATATTTTCAATTTTACTGGCAGTTTTGGGGTTAGCTCTATCAACAGTATTTGGGATGAAAGTTTTTTTATTCTGTCTGGTATCGATACTAATTGGTTTTTTTTATTCCTCTCCTCCTTTACGGATGAAGTCGCGGCCTTGGTTTGATTTAATTTCTCATGGGTTATTTGCAGGCGCCCTTCTTTTTCTTATTCCTGTTTTAATTTTTAGCAAAGAGTTAACCAAATTCCATTATTTAATTGCCTTTTCTATTTTTTATTTTTCTGTAATACTAGAGCTTCGAAATCATATAGAAGATTATGAAATTGACAAAGAGGCTGGTTTAAATACAACTGTTGTATTTTTGGGTCGCGAAAAGTCAGAAAAATTATTAAGATATTTAGCTGTTTTTTATCCTCTAACTCTTTTTCCAATTTTCTTGTTCTATCAACAGTTTTTCCTGTTATTTTCTATTTTGACCGTAATCTTTTTGTTTTTATTTCAGAAAAAGGATCATAAGATAAAAGACTATAAAATAATAGATGTTTACGCAAATCTTTCTTTTATTTTATTATCCATAGTAACGATTTTTGAATAATTTGCCACCCTAGCTCAATGGCAGAGCAGTTGCTTTGTAAGCATCAGGTTCGCGGTTCAAATCCGCGGGGTGGCTCAGGTTATCTTGACAGCTTGGGTTTTTAAATCTAAGATGAGAATGCATAGGAAAGCACCTTTCAATTGAATATTGAATATTAATTTAGTTTCTTAGAGTTGTTTCGTACTCAGTTTTTTTTGAGAGTTTGATCCTGGCTCAGGATGAACGCTGGCGGTGTGGATAAGGCATGCAAGTCGAACGCCCATCTTCGGATGGGAGTGGCGAACGGGTTAGTAACACGTAGATAACGAACCCCAAAGACAGGTATAATCCCGCGAAAGTGGGGCTAATTCCTGATAGTTCCCTCACCTCAAAAGTGGTGTGGGATAAAGAAAGCTTTGCAATCGCTTTGGGATCGATCTGCGGCCTATCAGCTTGTTGGTAAGGTAATGGCTTACCAAGGCTATGACGGGTAGGGGGCATGAGAGTGTGTTCCCCAACACTAGCACTGCGACACGGGCTAGACTCCTACGGGAGGCAGCAGTCGAGAATATTGGGCAATGGGCGAAAGCCTGACCCAGCGACACCGCGTGCTCGAAGAAGCCCTTCGGGGTGTAAAGAGCTTTTATGGAGGAAGAATCCCACTTTAGTGGGATGACGGTACTCCAGGAATAAGAGGATGCTAATCACGTGCCAGCAGCCGCGGTAAAACGTGATCCTCGAGCGTTATCCGGATTTATTGGGCGTAAAGCGTCTGTAGGCGGCATAGTAAGTTTGGTGTTAAAGCCCTCGGGCTCAACCTGAGGAATGCATCAAAAACTGCTAAGCTAGAGGGCATTAGGGGCTGATGGAATGGTCGGTGTAGGGGTGAAATCCGTTGATATCGACTGGAACACCAAAAGCGAAGGCATTCAGCTGGGGTGACCCTGACGCTGAGAGACGAAAGCGTGGGTAGCAAAAAGGATTAGATACCCTTGTAGTCCACGCCGTAAACGATGGATACTAGCTATTTGAAGTGTCGACCCTTCAAGTGGCGAAGCTAACGCGTTAAGTATCCCGCCTGGGAAGTACGGCCGCAAGGCTAAAACTCAAAGGAATAGACGGGGTCTCACACAAGCGGTGGATCATGTGGCTTAATTCGACAGTAAGCGAGGAACCTTACCAGGGCTTGACATGTCAATGAACCTTCGGAGAAATTCGGAGATTCCACAAGGACATTGATACAGGTGTTGCATGGTTGTCGTCAGCTCGTATCTTGAGACGTATGCTTAAGTGCAGTAACGAGCGCAACCCTTGCTCTATGTTTTATGTGTCATAGAGGACTGCCTGGGATAACCAGGAGGAAGGTGAGGATGACGCCAAATCAGCATGACCCTTTGATGCTCTGGGCGGCACACGTGATACAATGGCCGCTACAATGGGTTGCCAACCCGTAAGGGGGAGCTAATCCCATCAAAAGCGGTCTAAGTTCGGATTGAGGTCTGAAACTCGACCTCATGAAGTTGGAATCGCTAGTAATCGCCAATCAGCCACGTGGCGATGAATACGTACCTGAGACTTGTACTCACCACGAAAATGCGCCAGGCAGGCGTATAGACTAAAGAGTTAAAATCTCTTCTTTCAATACCGTTATTGAAACGTAGCTGAAAGGTAGTCATTTGTCGCGAGATAAATGGCGAAGGACCTGAAAGCAAATAATAGCCCGAATCATTTAAAGAGGCGGTTGATCCATGAGTGGGCGGTGAGCATGGAGAAAACCATACTCCACGCCTCGACTCGGGATGTTAGGAAAAGTTTATATGTTGACCCTGGGAGATCTGACGTAGTATAATGAAACTGTGACGCTGCGTCAGAAGTCAGCTGAATCATAGTATTGAGTATATTATTTACTCAAGAAGGATTCTCTCTAATGTATGTTAAACCCTGATTATATAAGTGGATTAATAGATGGTGAAGGAAGCTTTACTGTCTATATAAGAAACCCTGATTTGCGAAAGAAAGCGAAAAGAAGGGTGATAGCTGAACCAAGATTTTATGTTAAGCTTGTAGAGAAAGACAAAAAAATCCTCTATCAGTTAAAGAAATTCTTTGGTTGTGGTAATGTGTATTTTCAAAAAGATATACGCAAAAATCACCAAAATTGTTATCGCTATGAAGTCGGAAATAGGGGAGATTTAGAAAAAATAATTATTCCTTTCTTCCAGAAATATCGATTGAAATTTCCGTCAAAAAAGAAAGATTTCGAGATTTTCTGTAGAATAATGAAAGGAATAAAAAAGAAAAAACACTTAAAGGAATCAGGTCTAAGAAAGCTGTATTGCTTGAAACAGCAGATGCACTAGAGCTCGCCGTATGCGGGAAATTCGCACGTACGGTGGGAACGTAAATTCTGTGTTTCCAGAAGACAATCGCCCGTCAACTCAAGCGAGCTGGGAATACCCGAAATCCCATGTTATGTGGGCCTAAGGTAGGTTCAGTAAGAAGGAGTAAGTCGTAACAAGGCACGGGTAGGGGAACCTGTCCGTGGATTAAATCATTTCTTTGAAAAATGTCGACAATGGTTGAAGTCTGAAATTTGGATTTTAACTATTCAGGTATTGATCGAACACCTAAATAGATCGATCGTACGAAGCAGCTCTAAGGAACTAATATAAAAGCCCCTTTGCTTGGGGTTTTTGTTTTTGATACAATTATTTTAAGAACGAAAAAATGAGTTTTCATCAGGTATTTTCTAAAATATATAAAGGTGCAGCTCAAAGAATGTGCTTAGATTGTGAAGAGTTTATTAATAGAGGAGATAGGATTCTGGATTTTGGTTGCGGATCAGGAATAATAGCTAAAGCATTTCAACAACATTTTAATTCAGAAGTTGTTGGAGTTGATATTAAGGATGACCGCACCATTGATATTCCTTTTAAACTTATTAAAAATCATAAAATTGATTTTAATGACTTGAATTTTGATGTAATTTTGATAAGCTATGTTTTGCATCATACAAAAGATCCTGAAACTATTCTGAAAGAAATTAAGAGGATAGGAAAGAGAATTATTGTTTACGAAGATTTACCAGAGGGGTTTTTTTCTAAAATAGTGTGTTTCTTTCATGAAATGAGTTATAAGTTGCTATTTCAGAGAGTAGATTATAGGTTTAGCTTTAAAACTGAAAAAGAATGGAGAGAATTGTTTAATAAAATTGGCTTAAGAATTGTGGCTTTTAAAAAACCTAAAGCTAAATTTTATCTTCTGTATCCAGTTAAAAGAGTATTATTTGTTTTGGAATAATTTTTGGGCGTGTGGCTCAGTGGTAGAGCGTGTCTCTGATAAAGACAAGGTCGAAGGTCCGATTCCTTCCACGCCCACAAATAGAGGGCCGTTAGCTCAGTTGGCTAGAGCGTTGGATTTGCATTCCAAAGGTCACCAGTTCGAATCTGGTACGGTCCACATTTTTCAAAAAACCTTAAAAAGAGTTTTCCACAGTTGACTCTTTTTTTTGTTGGAAATTTGGTATAATAAATAAATCTTAATTAAAGGTCGAAATTCGACTAATTAATTTATCTAAAAAAATGGCGTTAGTACAAACATGGGCTGATACTACAATGATTGCTCTTCAGGATCTTTGGCAAGTTTTTTTAGCTTTTATTCCTCAATTATTGGGAGCATTTATAGTTTTTATAATTGGTTGGTTTATTGCTATTGGTGTTGGTAGATTAGTATCTGAGGTTCTGAATCGCCTAAAGTTTGATAAGCTTTTTGATAAAGCAGGATGGAGTGAAGCTCTATCAAAAGCCGATTTAAAGGTTAGTGCCTCTGGTTTTATTGGAGGTATTGTTAAATGGACCTTGATTGTTGTCTTTTTATTGGCTTCAGTAGAGATTTTGGGACTTGTTCAATTTGCTGTTTTTGTCAAAAGCGTATTAGCTTATCTCCCTAATGTTATTGTTGCTGCTTTAATTTTTGCAGTAACAGTTATTGTTGTTGATATTGTGGAAAAGGTTGTCAGAACAGGAGTAGAAGGAATGAGGATAGGATACGGTCAAATAGTAAGCTTAATTGTGAAGTGGTCAATATGGACATTTTCTATATTGGCTATTTTATACCAGCTTGGAATTGCTCGTGCATTTATGCAGATTTTGTTCCAGGGATTGGTATACGCAATGGTGATTTCTTTTGGACTCGCTTTTGGTTTAGGGGGCAAAGAAGTAGCAGCTGATATCTTAAAAGACTTAAGGGACAAGTTTAGATAGTAGGAATTCAAATAAACCTAATAGATCTAACCGTTCTCTATTGACAAGCGTTTTGAATTTGTTAAAATCTTAGTACATGATAAAGAATGCAAAGATTTTAAACAAAGAAAGCGGTTAGGGTATTTTGACTTTTTTTGGTACAAAGAAGCCGCTTTTCTTAGCGGCTTTTAGTTTGTAAGAAAGTAATGGTAAGGACATTGATAATTGAAAAGGTAACCGTTTAAATTTAAAAGAGTGGTTATTAATTGCTAGCCAAGTGCTAATAATTAAGGGCGAATGGTGGATGCCTTGGGAGATTAAGGCGATGAAGGGCGTGGCGTGACTGCGATAAGCTTCGGGGAGGTGTCTAGCAACCTTTGATCCGGAGATTTCCGAATGGGGAAACCCAATAGACAATAAAGTTTATTACTCTGTTTATACAGAGAGCGTACCCGCTGAAGTAAAACATTTCAGTAAGCGGAGGAAAAGAGAACGTAAATTATTCCCTTAGTAGCGGCGAGCGAAGAGGAAGAAGCCCAAACCTAATATTTTTATAATATTAGGGGTTGTAAGAGAATGTCGTCGGGGGCATTTGTTCTTAAGACAAATGTTTCTGAGGGAGAGCATTTAGGTAAAGGTTGGTTAAAAGAAATACCCTGGAAAGGGATACCATAGAGGGTAATAGTCCCGTATTTGAAAACTTCTTTACGCTCCTTGATATTTATCTTGAGTACCATCGGGGAAGATAACCTGGTGGGAAGCAAGCCGGACTACCGGCTAAGGCTAAATACTTAATCTCACCGATAGTGAACCAGTACCGTGAGGGAAAGGTGAAAAGTAGGGAGGTGATCCCGGTGAAATAGAACCTGAAACCATTATGCCCACAAGGAGTCGGAGCCATGTTTACATGGTGACGGCGTGCCTATTGAAGAATGAGCCAACGAGTTTAGATTTATCCCAAGTCTAATCCCGTCTCGGGAGGAGGCAAAGCGAAAGCAAGTGTTAAAAGCGCGTTAAGGGGTAGGTCTAAGACCCGAAGCCAAGCGAGCTTACCATGGCCAGGGTGAGTCCCGCAGAAATGCGGGAGGAGGCCCGAACCCGTGAGTCGTGCAATACTCTGGGATGAGCTGTGGTAAGTAGTGAAAAGCTAATCGAGCTTGGGAATAGCTGGTTCTCCCCGAAATAGCTTTAGGGCTAGCGTCGATTTAAGACAATTGGAGGTAGAGCACTGAATGGGACTACTTGGGCGTAAGCTCAGTCTTTCCAATCAAACTCCGAATGCCAGTTGTTGTTTGTCGGCAGTTAGGCTATGGGGGCTAAGCTCCGTAGCCAAAAGGGAAACAGCCCAGATCTTCATCTAAGGTCCCTAAACTAAACTAAGTGTTTTAAAGGAAGTAGAGCGCCAGTGATAGTTAGGAGGTTAGCTTAGGAGCAGCTATCCTTTAAAAAGTGCGTAACAGCTTACTAACTAAGGAGTTCTGCGCCGAAGATTGCCGGGACTAAGTTTAGTACCGAAGATAAGATTTCATATCAATTTATTGGTATGAAAGGTAGGGGAGCGTTCCTATTGCAGTGAAGTCCAATTGTGAATTTGGATGGAGCGATAGGAAGTGAGAATGTTGGCATGAGTAACCGCAATGCAGGTTAAATCCCTGCACACCTGAAGCCTAAGGTTTCCTTGGCAATGACAATCAGCCAAGGGTTAGGCGGTCCTTAGGGATAGCCGAAAGGCGTACCTGATGGACAGCTGGTTAATATTCCAGCCCATCTATTAAATAAACTCAAGAGGACGAAGAGTAGTACTCTGAGCGGATTATTGGATTTCCGTTGATTGCATAAGGATACCCGCAAGGGTTTCCAATTGTTGTCAAAATTTCTTCCTACGGGAAGGAAAATTCAGGAGAGCACTTTTCCCAGAAAAGTCTTGACTATACTATTTAATAGGTACCGTACCGCAAACCGACACAGGTAGGCAGGTGTAAGAGCACTAAGGTGAACGAGTGAAAGATCCTGAAGGAACTAGGCAAAAAAGCAGGCGTAAGTTCGCAATATGCCTTGCCGCGCAAGCGGCCGCAGCGAAAGTACCCCTAGCGACTGTTTATCAAAAACACAGGTCCCTGCTTAACTCGTAAGAGGATGTATAGGGGCTGAGACCTGACCAGTGCTGGAACGTTAATCTTGCCGGTCTTCGTGATTTTTTTCATGAAGGCTGAGTGAGTGAAGCGCCAGTGAACGTCCGCGATAACTATAATCGTGTTAAAGTAGCGTAATCCCTTGCCGTGTAAGTTACGGCCCGCATGAAAGGTTTAACGACTGGGGGACTGTCTCCAGGATTTGCTCGGTGAAAATGCAACACCGGTAAAGATGCCGGTTACCTGCAGCTAGACGGAAAGACCCCGGGAGCTTTACTGTATTCAGATATTGGGTTTTGGTCTTGGATGCGTAGCGTAGAGGGTAGACTTTGAAAGACAGATTTCGGTCTGTCTGGAGTCGCCAATGAAACACCCTTCTTCCAAGGTCTTTGTTCTAATCTCGCTTTTAGCGGGAAACAGTGTCTGATGGTCAGTTTAAGTGGGGCACTTGCCTCCCAAAAGGTAATGGAGGCGTTTAAAGGTCAGCTAAGCACGGATGGAAATCGTGCTTATAGGGCAAAGCTACAAGCTGGCTTTACTGCAAGACGGATATGTCGCGCAGTTAGGAAACTAGAACTTAGTGAACCGACGGTGGTTAGTAGAACCGCCGAAGATTATCAACTAAAAGTTACCCCGGGGATAGACTCTGATTTCGCTTATAGCGAAAAAAAAGAGTTGTTGTCCAATCCTACAGTAATGTAGGAAATGTACGGCTAATAACGGTGGAGTTAGAATCGGTCTTCCTCTAAATGAGGTTTTGAATTCTAATAATACCGTGGGAAGTCGAGAGGATTAAACAAACTATGATCAAATTAAACAACGAAGAAAAATCTATTCTTTTTGGTACTATTTTAGGAGATGCATATCTCCAAAAAACAGGAGAGAATAATGCTCGTCTCAGATTAGAGCACGGAGCAAAACAAAAGGATTATCTATTTTGGAAAGTTGAAAAATTAAAAAAGCTTTTTCAAGGAAAACCAAAATATCTTAAAAGAATTCATCCTATTGCTAAAAAAGAATATAGATATTGGCGTCATCAATCTCAATCAACGCCATATCTTGGTAAAATCCATAAAATCTTTTATCCAAAAGGCAAAAAGCGAATTCCGCAAGAATTAAAGGAATATTTAAATCCTTTAGCTTTAGCAGTTTGGTATATGGATGATGGATATTACTATCAAAGAGATCGTTGCAGCTATCTTTATTTGGGTAATGTAACCCAAAAAGAGGCTAAAAACGTATCTCAGACAATATTGGAGAGATTTAATATTGCCAATCGTGTTTTAGCCAAGAAAAAGGGCTATGCAATATATTTTTCTCCGAAAGAAACATTGAAGTTAAAAGAAGTGATCAAAGACTATTTAATCGAACAATTAAGATATAAATTACCTCTCTGACCCCGTAACGACTGAGGCTTTAATGCCAAGATGGTAGGTACCTGATAATCAGGAATTTAAACTACCATAATACGCCGTCCCCAATTAAATGTTGGGTGAAGATATAGTCTAATCGTAAAAGATTGAACAGGCTAGTCGGGCCCGCGAGTCCACATCAACGGCTCGGTTCGGCACCTCGATGTCGGCTCATCACATCCTGGAGGTGGAGAAGCTTCCAAGGGTTTGGCTGTTCGCCAATTAAAGTGGTACGTGAGCTGGGTTCAGACCGTCGTGAGACAGGTCGGTCCCTATCTACTGCAGGCGTTTTGAATCTTGAGGAGAGTTCTCACTAGTACGAGAGGACCGTGAGGAACTGACCTCTGGTGTACCAGCTGTCTTGCCAAAGGCATTGCTGGGTAGCTAAGTCGGGAACTGATAAGCGCTGAAAGCATCTAAGCGCGAAGCAGACTCCAAGATTAGGATTCTTTTGAGGCTGGTTGGAGACTACAACCTTGATAGGACACAGGTGTAAGCTCAGTAATGAGTTAAGCCGAGTGTTACTAATAAGCCGAATAGTTTCTTGGCTAGCAATTAATGACCATTTTGAAAAGGCGTTTTGGTGGCGGTAATACTAGGGTTGTTCCACCTCTTCCCATTCCGAACAGAGAAGTGAAATACTCTAAGGCCGATGATAGTGCTTTGCGCGAAAGTAGGTAGCCGCCACCAAAGCGCCTTTTTCATTGGAAAAAAAGTGAAATTTTGATATATATATATTAATGAAGATAAATCTAAGAATTCAAAAAGCAGTAATATTGTTTTTAATTATTGTTTTTTTTATTTCTTTTAATCGTTCTCTACTTCCCAAGAAGCTTAAGAATTCTTTTTATCTTTTTTCTCAACCAATCCAAAAAGTTTTATGGGAAACAGGAGATAAAATTTCTGATTTTTTGGGAACTATTTTTGAGATTGAAAACTTAAAACAAGAAAACAAACAACTTAGATTAACAATTTTAGAATTATTGGGTGATAATTTAAGAATAAAAGAGCTTGAAAAAGAAAATCTTGTTCTTAGACAAGCTTTGGATTTAGGAATAGAGAAAGAACTTAAATTAGAAATAGCAGATATTATTGGAAAAGATATTTCTCAGGATTCTATTTTAATTAATAAAGGATATGAAGATGGTTTTTCAAAAGATTTAATAATAATAACTCAGCAGAAAATTTTGGTTGGAAGAATTTGCGAAGTTTATGAAAATTTTTCAAAAGTAATCTTGCTTTCAAACAAAGAGAGCTTTTTAGACGTTGAAATTGAAAACAAAGAAATTGAGGGTTTAGTAAAAGGCAAAGGAGATTTTAACCTTTGGCTTGAACTTATTCCTAAAGAAAAAGAAATAGAACAAGGAGACATTATTGTAACCAGTTCTTTGAGTGGAATTTATCCACAAGGCCTTTTGGTTGGTGAGGTAAAAGAGATTAAAAAGCAAGACCCTGAGCCATTTCAAACAGCAATTATTAATCCATTTTTTAATATTAAAGAAACAAAAACCATTTTTATTGTTATTGATTTTTAATGAAAAAAATTCTTTTTTTAATTATATTTTTTTACATAATATCTTTATTAGAAACCAGTTTTTTTATTCATTTTAATTTTTTTCGTTTTTCCCCTAATATTATTTTAATTTTTCAAATTTTAATTACTCTTTTTGAAGATCCCAACAAAAATTTAGCCATTTTTTCTGCAGTTTCAGCTGGATTTTTTTGGGACATCTTTTCTGAGAATCCAATTGGTTTTAGTATTTTAATTTTACTTTCAATCTCTGTTTTTTTAAAAATAGTCTTAAGAAAATATGTTCGAATTCCGATTCTCAAGCAATTTTAAGAAAAGAAAAATTCGAAGAATTTTTGATCTTGAACCTCAAGAGATTCTTTTGGATAAATTGGCTCAGAAAAAAACAGAGAAATTAGGTGTGTTTCAGGTTCCTCTTTCTAAAAATATTTTACAACTAACATATTTTCTTTTCTTGATTTTATTTTTTATTCTTTTTTATAAGACTTTTCAGCTTCAAATAATTCAGGGAGAAGAGTTTTCAGCTTTGGCTGAAAGAAATAAATTCATCATTTATCAAATTAAAGCTACTCGAGGAATAATTTATGATCAGAAAATGGAGCAATTAGTTTTTAATAAGCCGAGTTTTGACCTATTTTGTTACAAAAACGATCTTCCGCAAAAAGAATCTGAAAAAATAAGTGTTTTAAAGGAAATAGCTGAAATTCTAAATCAAGATTTTGAAGAATTAAAGGAAAAAATTGAAAAGAGCAATCAAGCTCAATTTTTAATTTCAGAAAATCTTGCTCACCAAGAACTAATAATATTAGAAACAAAAGCTAAAGAATTGCCCGGCTTTCAAGTTGAGCGAAATTCAATTAGAGAATATGTAGATGGAGATGTTTTTGCTAATTTAATTGGTTATCTGGGAAAGATTAAAAGTTCGGAATTGCAACAGGAGCTCGAATTTTATTCAATTAATGATTACGTTGGAAGAGATAGTTTAGAGCTTTATTATGAAGATATTTTGCGTAAAAATGCAGGAAAGCTTCAGATTGAAAGAGATGCTTTGGGGAATATAATATCAAGAGAGATAACTCAATTTCCAAAGCCAGGGAAAAGCTTAGTTTTATGGATAGACGCAGATTTACAAAGGAAAATTACCAATCAACTACAAGAAAAGCTTAAAGAAATTGGAGCTCAAAAAGCAGTTGGTATTGCCTTAAATCCCAAGACTGGAGGGGTTTTGGCCTTAGTCTCTTTACCATCGTTTAATAACAATTTGTTTCAAAAAGGCGCAGATTCTGAAGCTCTTAAGAATCTTTTAGAAGATCCTTTTGAACTCGAACCTCTTTTTAATCGGGCAATAGCTGGGATTGGCTATCCAACTGGGTCTGTAATTAAACCCTTCATTGCTTCAGCTGCTTTAGAAGAGAAAATAATTAGTCCAGAGAAAAATATTAATTGTCAGGGTGAAATTGTGATTGAGAATCCTTGGTATGATGCTGAAGATCCAGAATCAGGCCAGGAAAAATGGATTTATCATGATTGGACAATCCATGGTTGGACTGATTTAAAAAAAGCCATTGCTCAATCCTGTAATATCTATTTTTATCGTGTCGGAGGAGGTTATAAAGAACAAAAAGGTTTGGGGGCAGAAAGAATTGAAGATTATCTTCAGCTTTTTGGTTGGGGAGAGAAAACTGGAATTGATTTAATCGGAGAGGGTAAAGGCATTTTGCCAACAATAGACAGTGAGTGGCGTTTAGGAGATACATATCATTTGTCTATTGGTCAAGGAGCTTTTGCTGTTACTCCTATTCAAGTAGCTAATGCTTTTGCAGCTATAGCTAATAATGGCAGTCTTTATTATCCTCAGATTGTTCAGAAGATTGTTGATACTTCGGAAGGTTTCACCAAGATTGTGGAAGAAGTTGAACCAAAACTTATTCGGGAAAACTTTATTAATTCTGAAAATCTTGAAATTGTTAAACAGGGAATGCGCCAGGCAGTGACCAATGGCTCTGCAACTGGCTGGCTTGATTTTTTACCAGTTGAAGTAGCTGCTAAAACAGGAACTGCTCAAACTGAAAGAACTAATTATTATCATAACTGGATTGTTTCTTTTGCGCCTTATGAAGAACCCGAGATTGTCTTGCTTATTGCAATCCTGGATGTTAAAGAAATACGAGCAGCTGCTTTACCAGTAGCCAGGGATATTTTACAATGGTATTTTACCCGAGAATAAAAACATGAAAAAGAAGAATTATTTAACTCAAGATGGGCTTAAAAAGCTGAAAAAAGAATTGGCTTATCTGAAAAATATTAAAAGAAAAGAGATTGCTCAAAGATTAAAAAAAGCAATTTCTTTTGGTGATTTATCAGAAAATGCAGCTTATGTCGAAGCAAAGGATGCTCAAGCTTTTTTAGAGGGCAAAATTTTAAAATTAAGAAAAATTATTGGTTCAGCCGAGATTATTAAAAAAGAAAAATCAGATAAAGTGAAAATTGGCTCTATTGTTAGAGTTATGTTTGAAGGCCAGGAGTTTAATTTTGAGATAGTTGGTGAACTAGAAGCAAACCCTTTAGATAATAAAATTTCTTACAAATCTCCCTTGGGTTCTGCTTTGTTTGGACAAAAAAAGGGAAAAGAAATTAATATTAATATTGGTGATAGAAAAATCAAATATAAAATTTTAAACATAGATTAAAGTTGTTTTTAAGTTAAAAAAAATATAAAATAGAGAAATATGGCACAAATAGATAATATACGGAAAATAAGGGAAAAGAAACTTAGCCGAATCAGAGAAGCGGGCCACAATCCTTTTCCGTCAAAAAACAAAAGAACCCATACAATTTCTCAAGCTTTAGAGAATTCTTCAAAGAAAAAGAACTTAGTGTTGGTGGGAAGAATTATGGCTCAAAGAGGACATGGTGGTTCAAGTTTTTTTGATATTCAAGATGGAACAGGTAAAATTCAAGCTTTTCTTAAAAAAGATGTGGTAGGAAAAAAGCAATATAGTTTTTTTATAGATAATTTTGATATTGGAGATATTGTTGAAATAAAAGGAAATTTCTTTAAAACCAAGCAAGGTGAAAAAACCATTGAAGTTAAAGGATTTAGGATTTTAACTAAAAGTTTATTGCCTTTGCCTGAAAAATGGCATGGTTTAAAAGATTTAGAAGAAAGATACAGAAAAAGATACTTAGATTTATTGCTTAATAAAGAATTAAGAGAGATTTTTATCAAAAAAGCCAAGTTTTGGGATGTGACCAGAGATTTTATGAAAAGAAATGGATTTTTTGAAGTTGAAACTCCTAGCTTGGAAATAACTACTGGAGGAGCTGAAGCAAATCCATTTAAAACTCATCATGATGATTTTGATATAGATGTATATTTAAGAATATCAGTTGGTGAATTGTGGCAGAAAAGATTAATGGCTGCTGGTTTTGAAAAAACTTTTGAGATTGGCAAAATTTACAGGAACGAAGGTTCAAGCCCAGACCATTTACAAGAGTTTACTAATATGGAGTTTTATTGGGCTTATGCTGATTATAATGATGGAATGGAGTTAACCAAGAAACTATTTCAAGAAATAGCTAAAAAAGTATTTGGAACAACTAAGTTTGGGTCAAGGGGTTATAAATATGATTTAGCTTCCAAATGGAAACAAGTTGATTATCAAAAAGAGGTTTTGAAGCAAACAGGAATTGATATTTTAAAAGCTTCAGAAAAAGAAATAAAGAGTAAACTTAAGGAGTTAAAAATAAAGTATGAGAAAGGCAGTAAAGCAAGATTGGTTGATAGTCTTTGGAAATATTGTAGAAAAAATATTTGTGGACCAGCTTTTTTAGTCAATCATCCTAAATTTGTTTCTCCTTTAGCTAAAGAAAAAGAAAATGCCCCTGGACTAACCGAGAGATTCCAGATTATTTTAGCTGGTTCTGAGGTTGGTAATGGTTATTCAGAGCTTAATGATCCTATTGATCAGAGAAAAAGGTTTGAAGAACAGCAAAAATTATTAAAAGCAGGAGAAAAAGAAGCCATGATGCCAGACTGGGAGTTTGTTGAAATGTTAGAACATGGGATGCCACCTACTTGTGGATTTGGATTTGGAGAAAGATTTTTTGCTCTTTTGATTAGCAAACCAATCAGAGAAACAACATTATTTCCCTTAATGAAACCCCGTTAGAAATTTTTAAAGTCTACTCATATTTACAATTTTTAGACAAATATTAATTTTCTAACGGGGTGAAACCTAAAAAATGAACAGAGAACAGGCATTAAAATTAGTTGAGGAAAAAATTAAGAACAAAAATCTTGTTAAGCATTGTTTGGCTACAGAGGTTTGTATGAAGGCATTAGCTTCTCATTTTGAAGAGGATAGAGAAAAATGGGGATTGGCTGGTCTTTTGCATGATATAGATTATGAAGAAACAAAAGACAATCCTAATCAACATTCTATTTTAGGGGCTGAAATGCTTGAGAAATTGGGAGTGGATAAAGAAATTGTTGATGCAGTGAAAACGCATAACGAGATGCACGGAATCTCGCCACAAACATTAATGGCTAAAACTTTATTTTGTTTAGATCCTTTAACGGGTTTGATTGTGGCTACTACTTTGGTTTTACCTGACAGAAAAATACAAAACGTGAGTGTTGAAAATGTTTTGAATCGTTTTAAAGAAAAAGCTTTTGCCAGGGGAGCTAATCGGGAGATTATTCAAAAATGTTCTGATATTGATTTGGGTTTAGAAGATTTTGTTGGAATTTGCTTAAAAGCAATGCAGAAAATTAGTACTGATTTGGGACTATAGTGTGCCATTGACAATGTTTTTGCTGGTTAATATAATAGAAAACAGTTTATTAAAAACTGAATAATCCCAAAAGGCAATGAAGAGGGGTTTTCCCCCCTCTGAGCCGGCAGGGAAAACACATATGTGATTAACCTGGCCCGGGTTCGCCCGTTACAGCGAGAGCAGAGTTTACTGCATTAAAAGCAAAGAACTCTCAGAGGCAATTTTGGTGACATAATTGTGAAACAAGGTGGTATCGCGGAATTGAAAGCTCGCCCTTGAAAAATATTATTAATTTTTAGGGGCGAGTTTTTATGTTAAAATAAATAAAAGAAAACTAACCCCTTAGACAAAAATATGTTAGACATTAAATTTATTCGTGAAAATCCTCAAAAAGTTAAACAGGGAGCAGCTAAAAAGCAAATCAAAATAGATATTGATCAGCTTTTGCTTCAAGATAAAAAAAAGAGAGAAATTTTAGGAGAATTAGAGAGATTAAGGGCTGAACAGAACAAAATTTCTGACAAAGTAGGTAAGGAGAAGAATAAAAGTAATAAAAAGAAATTAATTAATCAAGCTCAAAAAATAAGAGAGAAAACTAAGATTCTTGAGGCAAAACTAAAAAAAGTTTCAGAAAAGTTTGATGAATTAATGCGTAAAATTCCCAACCTTCCTCTTGATGGGGTACCTGCTGGAAAAGATGATTCTGACAATAAAGTTTTGAGGAAAGTAGGGGATTTGCCAAAGTTTGACTTTAAGCCCAAAGACCATTTAGATTTAGGGGAAGCTCTTGATTTGATTGATGTTAAAAGAGCAGGAAAGACTTCTGGGAGCAGGTTTGGTTTTTTGAAGAAAGAGGCAGCCCAATTACAATTTGCTTTAATCAATTTTGGTTTAGAGATTTTACTAAAACATGGTTTTGTTTTGGTTATTCCTCCAGTAATGCTTAAGCCAGAAATGATGGAAGGAATGGGTTATGTAGAAAGGGGTGGAGAAGAAATATATTTTCTTAAAAAAGATAATCTTTATTTAATTGGAACATCAGAGCAGATTATTGGACCCATGCATTCTAATGAAGTTTTAGATAAATCAGAGCTACCTAAAAGATATGTTGGTTTTTCCACTTGTTTTAGAAGAGAAGCAGGTTCTTATGGAAAAGATACTAGAGGTATTTTAAGGGTTCATCAGTTTGATAAGTTAGAAATGTTTACTTTTACTCATCCTGATAAATCCAAAGAAGAACATGAATTGATGTTGTCTATTGAAGAAGAGTTCGTGCAGGCTCTAAAGCTTCCATATCAAGTGATAAACATTTGTGCTGGAGATTTAGGAGATTCAGCTGCTAAAAAATATGATATTGAAGTTTGGATGCCTGGCCAGAACGAATATAGGGAAACTCATTCTACTTCAAACTGTACTGATTTTCAGGCAAGGAGATTAAATATCAGATTTAAAAATAAAAAAGGCAAGTTAGAATTTGTTCATATGTTGAATGGAACTGCCTTGGCTATGGGGAGAATGATTATTGCAATAATGGAGAATTACCAGCAAAAAGATGGTTCTATTATTATTCCTGATGTTTTACAAAAATACATGGGAATTAAAAAGATTGTTAAGTAATGGAAAAAATTGTTTTTGTTGATAACTTAAAAATTAATCTCAAGGTAGTCGGACAAGGAGAGCCGGTTTTAATTTTGCATGGTTGGGGTAGCTCTATTAAGTCTTGGTTAAGGGTTCAAGAGTTTTTGGCTGAAAAAGGTTTTAAAGTTGTTGTTCCCGATTTACCAGGATTTGGGGAGAGTTCAGTGCCTGAAAAAGCTTGGACAGTTCTTGATTATAAGAATTTCATTATTCGGTTTGCAGAAAAGATAGGACTCAATCAATTTTCTCTTTTGGGTCATTCATTTGGTGGCAGAATATCAATAAAATTTGCCCAAAAACACCCAGAGAAGATAAAATCGCTTATTTTGTGTAATTCATCTGGTATTAAGTTGCAATTAGACCAAAAAACAAAAATAATTTATTCTTTGAGCAGATTGGGCAACACCTTATTTTCTAAAAGACTATTGTCAAAGTTCAGAAAATTTGTCAAAAAAATATTTTATTTTTTCTTGCGCCATAAAGATTACGTTAAAGCTAATAAAATTATGCGCAAGACTTTAAAATTAGTTATTAATGAAGATCTTTTGCCAGCACTTTCTCAGATTAAAACCAGAACACTTATAATTTGGGGAGAAAAAGATGATATGGTGCCTTTAAAAGCAGCTTACATTTTCAAAGAAAAAATCCCTAATTCAGAGTTAAAAGTCTTTCCTAATGTGAAACATAGTCCTCATCGAGAAATACCAGAAGAGCTATCAAAAACTATTGATAATTTTCTTAAAGCAGCTAAATGATTTATTATTTTTTAATCTTTTTTTGGTTTATTCGCCAGGTAAAAGCTGGTTTGTTTTGGTTTTATCTTTGGCAGTTAAAAGAATATCATATTGGTCGTTTTATTGATCATTTTAGAACAGAAAAAGGAAAAAAACTTTTATTTAATAAACTCGTTATTTTTAAGGTTTTTCTTCTTGTTGTTTGGATTACTATGGGATATATTTCGGTAGGTTTTGGATTTTTTGACATGATTCATGATTTTATTCTTATTTTTTCTGTTGTCATATTTTTTGTTATGTATTTTTTTGAGGGAATAAGAGCCGCAAGCAATTATGTCTCGGGTAAATTTCTTAAACCCGTATTTACGAGAAAAATCCAATTCTTATCTTTAATTGTTTTAACGTTTACTTTTGGATTTTTATTTTATACGTTGCGTTTTTCCAGACGCCTTTTATTTAAATTATTGGCATTTGACATTTTTATTCCCCTTATTGTTTCCTTAATTGTATTAATTTTTCAACCTTTAGCGGTTTTAGGAAGAAATCAGATGATTAGAAAAGCAAAAAAGAAAAGAGAAAAGTTTAAAGAACTTTTAGTTATTGGAATTACTGGAAGTTATGGCAAAACTTCAACTAAAGAGCTTTTAGCAAGCATTTTGAGTAAAAAATACAAGGTTTTAAAAACAAAAGAACATCAAAATTCAGAGATTGGTATTTCCCAATGTATTTTAGATGAATTAAACTCATCTCATCAAGTTTTTGTTTGTGAGATGGGAGCCTATGGTATTGGTGGGATTAAATTGTTGTGTGATATTGCTCAGCCTAAAATTGGTATTTTAACTGGTATTAATGAACAACACATGGCTCTTTTTGGGTCGCAAGAAAATATTATTAAGACAAAATTTGAGTTGATTGAAAGTTTACCAAACAATGGGACAGCTTTTTTAAATGGAAAAAACAAACATTGTCTTGAGCTTTACCATAAGACCAAAATTAAAAAAATACTTTATGGACAAGAGGCCAAACTTCTTGGAGAAGAGAATATTGAAGGAGCCAAAGCAGTTGCTAAAGAATTAGGAATGAGCGATAACGAAATTTTAAAAGCTGTTCAAAAAATTGAAAATAAATTTCCAGGAATAGAGCTTAAAAAAGGGAAAAGTGGATTAAACGTAATTGATGCTACTTATTCTGCTAATCCTGATGGCGTAATAGCTCATTTAGATTATTTGAAAGCTTGGAAGGGCAAAAAAGTAATTATTATGCCCTGTTTGATTGAGTTGGGCAAATCTTCAAAAGAGGTTCATAAAAGAATAGGTGAGAAGATTGGTGAAGTTTGTGACTTGGCCATAATTACAACCAAGGAAAGGTTTAAGGAAATAAAACAAGGAGCAGTTGGAAAGGGGATGAAAAACGAGAATATACTGTTTTTGGAAAATCCAAAGTTAATTTTTGAAAAGATAAAAGATTTTAATAAAGAAAACGACATTATTCTTTTAGAAAGTAGAGCGCCAAAACTGCTTATTGAACAATTAAAATGATTTTTTCAAAACCAATTTTTACATCATTATCACCCAATACTGAAAAAGATGATATTATTTTAGCTTTTAAATTGATTTTTCAGCCTTGGAAATGGAAAAAAGGAGATTCAATTCAGAAGCTTGAAAAAGAATTCAGAAGTTATTTGGGAGTAAACAATGTTTTTGTTTTTAACAGTGGCCGTTCAGCTCTTTTGGCAATTTTAGATTCTCTTGGAATAGTAGAGGGAGATGAAGTTTTGTTGCAGGGATTTACTTGTAATGCAGCAATTAATCCAATTCTAAAATCAGGGGCTAAGCCAGTTTTTGTAGATATTGACGATACTTTAAATCTTGACCCAAATGATTTGAAAAAGAAAATCACATCTAATTCAAAAGCAGTAATGATTCAGCACAGTTTTGGCTGGCCAGCCCAGATTGATGAGATTGTAAAAATAGTAAAAGAGAACAATTTGTTTTTGATTGAGGATTGTGCCCATGCTTTGGGCTCAAGATATAAAGAAAAATTATGTGGAACTTTTGGGGATACTGCTTTTTTCAGTTTTGGTCGGGACAAAATCCTTTCTTCTGTTTTTGGCGGATTGGCAGTTACTAATAATCATGAATTGGGTAAGAAGATTGTGGTATTTCGGGAAAGAATAAAATATCCTTGCAACTCTTGGATTTTACAGCAACTACTGCATCCTTTACTAACAAATTACATTGTGATGCCTGCTTATGCCCTAAGTGCTGTTTTGGGAAGACTTGTATTGGGTTTCTTGCACATACTTTCAATTTTATCCAAAGCAGTTTATAAAAAAGAAAAGAGAGGAAAATCTGTCAAACAATTCCCCAAACAGTTTCCCAATGCTTTAGCTGTTCTGGCTTTGAACCAATTCGAGAAATTAGAGAGATTTAATAAACATAGGAGAGAAATAGCTGCTTTTTATCAAAAAGGGATTAAAAAAGATAATTTTATTTTACCCCTTGATAAAGAGAAAATTATTGTTGATCCGGTGTTTATGCGCTATCCTGTTTTAACAGATTTGGACACAGATGAGATTCTTAAAAAAGCCAGAAAAAGAAAAATCTTTTTAGATGATGGCTGGAGGAAAAGTCCAGTAGTTCCTATTGACACTTGTTTAGAAAAAATGAACTATAAATTGGGTAGTTGTCCAAGAGCAGAAAAGATTAGTCAGTCAATTATCAATTTACCAACCCATATCAATATTTCTCAAAAAGATGCAAAAAAAGTTATCAATTTAGTAAATGAATATACAAGAGATAAAAGATAAGAATGTTTGGGAAAGATTTTTTGAACAATCAAAAGAAAAAACATTTCTTCAATCTTGGAATTGGGGGGAATTTCAAAAAGCAATGGGCAGTAAAATTTGGCGTTTAGGTATTTATGATAATAATAATTTAATTTCTACTTCATTAATGATTAAGATAAAAGCAAAAAGAGGTAACTTTTTATTTGTACCACATGGTCCGGCAATGAAGCATCAAGCATTAGAAACATTATTGAATGAGCTGAAGAAAATTGCAAAAGAAGAAAGAGCGGATTTTATTAGAATAGCTCCAATTTCGGAAAGGAATGATAAAAACATCAAGTTATTTAGAAATTTAGGTTTTAGAAATGCTCCAATTCATATGCACCCTGAATTGAGTTGGGAATTAGATATTAGTTTTTCTGAAGATGAGCTTTTGATGGGTATGAGAAAAACAACTCGTTATTTAATTAAACAAGGATTAAAAAATAAAGACATTAAAATAATTCAAAGCAAAGAATTAAAAGACATTGAGATTTTTAATGAAATAAACAAACAAACCGTTAAACGTCACCATTTTATTCCTTTTTCATTAGAGTTTTTGAAAAAACAGTTTTCTGCTTTTAGGTCAGATAATCAAATTTCTATTTTTTTGGCAAAATATCAAGGAGAAATAATTGCTTCTGGTATCTTTATTTTTTGGCAGAATATAGGGTTTTATCATCATGGAGCTTCTTCTTTAAAGCATCCTAAGATTCCGGTTTCTTATCTTTTGCAATGGGAAGCTATTAAAGAAGCTAAAAAACGAAATTGTAAACTGTTTAATTTTTGGGGAATAATTTCTGAAAAAGAAAAATCTCATCCTTGGGCAGGGCTTAGTTTATTTAAAAAAGGTTTTGGGGGTTATGAGAAAAGCTATGTTAAAACTCAAGATTTTCCTATTTCTAAAAAATATTGGTTAATTTTTGTTTTTGAGAAATTGAGAAAAATGAAAAGAAGATTATGAAAAAGCGCAGAAAAAGAATGAGAAAACCATATCGAATTAAAAGAAAAAAATCGATTTTTGAAAATCGCTTTTTCAAACCAAGTATTTTGATTTTATTCATTCTAACCACTTTATTTTATATGGTTTGCTTTTTGAATTTTTTCCAAATTAAACAAATTAAAATTTCTGGGAATGAAAAAGTTGTTAAAGGAAATCTTGAAACAATAATTAATGGTTTGATTGAAAAAAAGATATTATCTTTTACTTCTAAAAGTATCTTTTTAATCAATTCAGATCAAGTAAAAAAACAAATTCTTACAGCTTTTCCCTTAATTTCATCTATTGATTTTAAAAAAGAGTTTCCCGATAGTTTAATTTTAGAGATTGAAGAAAGAAAACGAGTAGCTGTTTTCGTGCAAAACGATAAAAGTTTTTTTATTGATAAACAAGGAGTAATTTTTGAAGAAATTCCAGAAACACAATGTAAAAGATTTGAGCTTAGAAATTTAATTCTGAACGAAAGTTTGGCTTTAGGAGATAAAGCAATTGATACTGCTAAAATTTCTCAGATTTTTAATATAAAATCTGATTTAGGAAGTAGCTTGGGGATTATGATTGATGAAGTTGTAATAGTCTCTGAACAAAGATTTAATTTTACTACTGCAGATGGTTGGGACATATATTTTAATCCACAAAACAATATTGATTGGCAGATAATAAAGTTAAAAGAGGTTTTAGAACAAGAAATCCCCAATGAAAATAGGGGACTTCTGGAATATATTGAGTTAAGATTTGGTAATTTTGCTCCGTACAAATATCGTTAATAGATATAATAAACAAAAATTGAATAACCGATTTTTTCTACCAACTGATGCTTATCAAGCCAAACATAACAAAAAGCAGGATGTTCTAATTGGGGAATAGGTATTCCCCGTCCTGATTGTAAAAAGGTGGCTGAAATAGCTAAATAATTATTTTTAGGAAAATCCTGTTCTTGATTTGTACACTCCCATCTCACATATTTTTCTTTTAGATAATATTCAGGATTACTTCCACCAAAATAATCAACATAGATTTGCTTACCCGCAGGCAGATATTCTTCTGTCCATTTTTCTAATCTTCTTAAGTCTTGGCCCCAGTCCAAATTAGAATCAACAGTGAAAACATGTCCATTGTTTGGCCCACCAACAATTTCATTAAAATAAGCTAAGAAATGAGGGTAAACAGAAACCACAGAAAATGCCTGATAAGCAATTAAAACCCCTAAAATAAATGTTTTTAACTTTAGATTTGGTTTTTTAAGTAGTTTGGCTATAGTTCCCCCTATTAATACAAAAATAAAAGGAAGTGTTGGCAAAAGATGGCGCACCCCAATATTTAAACTTGATATTAAGCTGCTAGCCCAATAAATAGCAATAAAAGTAAGCATAGCAAACTCATTGAAATGAGTTTTAATCCACTCTTGGATTTTCTGACTGCATTTTTTCTTAGAATATATGATTGATTTAAGAATATATATAACAGTGACTAAACTGAGGATATGAAAAGTTAAAGGTGCTTTTATGGAATAAACTATTGGAAAATATTTTTTCCAGCCCAAATTAGATACCTCACCCATAAAATAAGTGGTATGACCAAAAGCTGCTCTGTGAAATACCATCAATAAACCAGTAAAGTATTGAGCATATGGTCTTAAGATTGGTTTGTCTGATGCCCAGATAATCGGGTTTTTAATAAATCCAGGATAGTCTTTGAGATAAAGCTGAGCATCTGTTTGTTGTTTTTGAGCAGGATAGTTTAGAACATGATATTGATAAAGAGGCCAGATAACAACAAAGCCAATAATCATTATTAAGAAAAATGTTTTAACAATTTGTTTCAGATTGCCTAATTTTAAGAACCAATAAACAAAACTTAAGACAACAAAGAAAGGTATTAAAAGAATTACTGAGAATTTGCATAGTTGAGCTATTCCAAAAGCAATTCCAGCCAACCATATGTTTCTTGAAATTGGTTCTTGGAGAGCTTTTAGAAAATAGTAAGTAGCAATAAAGATTCCAGCTGCAGCTCCAACATCTGTGGTAATTAATCTTCCATGAGCAAGAAATGTTGGCGAAAAACAGAATAGGAACAGACTAAGCAACGCAGCTTTTTTTCCAAAAAGCTGTTTTGCCCACTTAAAGATATAAAAACCCAATACCATCAAGACAAGAACCATTGGTATTCTTGCCCAGAATATCATTTTATCTGTTGGGTTATTGCTTTGAAAAAGAAAATAATCACCAAATTCCCACTGACCATTAATGTCTTGCTGCCAAGCCCTGATGTCTGATGGAAAGTTTATATTTTTAATAAAAAGCAATGGAAGAGCTGCTAAATCTTTAATCAAAGGAGGATGTTCTGGATTTAAGCGCATATCTTTCTGTGTTAGGTATGAATAGCCGGCTGGTAAATGTGCTTTTTCATCCATGGTAACAGAATCATTAGCCATACTAGTTATGGCTAAAAAGAACATACAGCCCAAAAGAGCAGTAGCTATTATATTTGTGATTAGTCTAGCGTTTTTCATATAGCATATTTTACCATATTTTAAGAAATCGAACATTTAAATGTTTATCACTCTTGACGTTCGAGCGCTAATTTTTTAGAATACATATGATGATAAATATTAAAAGACAAGATTTAATATTAAGCAAAATTATTCAAGAATATATTGATTTTGCAATACCAGTAAGTTCTAAAAGTCTTGAAGAAAAGTATAATTTTGGTGTTTCACCAGCTACGATTAGAAATGAAATGCAGAGATTGACTGGTCTTGGTTTTCTTTTTCAACCTCATACTTCGGCTGGCAGAGTTCCTACGGATAAAGCTTATCGATTTTTGGTAGATAAAATTTTGTTGAAACAAGAGCTTTTTGAGAAGAAACAAGATTTCGAAATAAAAGATTTGTCAGATGATCCTTTGAAATTTGTTCAATCTATTACAAGGGCTTTAGCTACTACATCTTCTAGCTTAGCTGTTAGTTATTTGTTTGATGAAAGATTTTTGTGGAAAGAGGGCTGGGAGGAACTTCTTCAGGCACCAGAATTTCAAAAGACAAGCCGTGTTTCTGATTTTGTGAAATTTTTGAAAAGTTTTGAACAAGATATTGAGAAAGTTAGTCCTGATTCTAATATCAGAGTATATATTGGGAGAGAAACTCCTTTTCCCAAATCAGCAGAATTTAGTCTAATAATTTCAAAATGTTGTTTTCCTGATAAAGAAGAGGGAGTTATTTCAATTTTAGGTCCCAAAAGAATGGCTTATAATAAAAACATTGCCCTGATTAATTCTTTAAAAAAAATATTAGAGAACTTTTAGTATGGCAGAGAAAAAGAAAAAAAAGATTAGTCTGTTAAAAAAATACGAAAAGTTGAAAAATGAATATTTAGCTTGCTGGCAAAGAGAAAGAGCAGATTTTATTAATTACAAGAAAAATGAATTAATAAGAATGGGGGAATTAGTGAGTTATTCTAATATAGATTTGATTTTAAAAATTCTACCAATTTTAGACAATTTTGAATTAGTTGAAAACAAACTACCAGAACAGTTGAAAAACGATAAAAACATAAAAGGTTTATTACAAATCAAGGTTCAAATTAAAGATTTTCTTAAAAATCAGAAAATAGAGGAAATAAAATCTATTGGCAAAAAGTTTGATCCTAATTTTCATGAAGTAATTGGCGAGGTTCAAGTAAGAGGTAAAGAGCAGGGGATAATTGTTGAAGAAATTCAGAAAGGATACAAGTTTAATGAAAGAGTAATTAGAATTGCCAAAGTGAGAGTTGCGAAGTAATTAATAAAATAATTAATAAAAAACTTGAAAGTTATATGTCAAAAGTATTAGGTATTGATTTAGGTACATCCATGACTAAAATGGCTACCATTCAAAATGGTGAGCCAAAATGTTTAGAAGCTAGAGAGGGTTCAATATTAGTACCCTCGTTTGTAGCTTTGTCTAAAAGTGAAGAAAGATTGGTTGGTGTTTTAGCTAAAAGACAAGCAGTTACTAATCCTCAAAATACTGTTTTTGCAGTAAAAAGATTTATTGGAAGACGATATTCAGATCCAGAAGTTCAAAAAGAATTAAAGCGCTTACCCTATACTACAAGAGAAAAATCTAATGGGGGAGTAGAGATTAAAATGGGAGAGAAATGGTATACACCAATTGAGATTTCTTCTATGGTTTTACAAAAGATTAAGGCTGATGCGAAAGAAAAGTTGGGCGAAGATATTACTGATGTTGTGATTACTTGTCCAGCAAATTTTGATGACTCTCAAAGAAAAGCAACTAAAACAGCTGGAGAAATTGCTGGTTTTAAGGTTTTAAGAATAATTAACGAGCCAACTGCAGCTGCTTTAAGTTATGGATTTGGGAGAAAAGAACCAGCCAAGATTCTTGTTTATGATTTTGGCGGAGGAACATTTGATGTTACTGTTTTAAACATTTCACCTGACACGGTTGAGGTTTTGGCTACTGGCGGAGAAGCTCATTTAGGAGGAGAAGATTTTGATCAAAGAATAATTGACTGGATGGTTGATAAGTTTAAAAAAGATCAAGGTATTGATTTATCAAAAGATCCTTTAGCTCTTCAGAGGTTAAAAGAAGCAGCTGAAAGGGCAAAAATTGAATTATCAAGTGCTTTAGAAACTGAAATTAATCTTCCTTTTGTTTCTGGAGATAGTGCTGGTCCAAAGCACCTTTATTACAAAATAACCAGAAGTGAGTTTGAAAAATTAAGCAGAGATTTGATTGAAAAATCCATAGAAAGAGTGAAAAAAACCCTTAAAGAATCTAAGCTTTCTAAAGAACAGATTGATGAAGTGATTTTAGTTGGTGGTACAAGTTTGATTCCAGCGGCTAAAGATGCAGTTAAGGATTTGTTTGGCAAAGAACCAAATAAATCAATTAATCCTGAAGAAGTTGTTGCCATGGGGGCTGCGATTCAGGCAGAGATTTTAAAAGCAAAAGAAGAAGGTAGGTCTCCAGAAGGAGAAATTAAAAGTGTGTTGCTTTTGGATGTTTTGCCCCTTTCTTTTGGTATTGAAACATTGGGTGGGGTAAACACAATAATGATTCAAAAAAATACCACTATTCCTACTGATAAGATTCAAATTTTCTCAACCGCAACAGATAATCAGCCTTCGGTTGAGGTTAATGTTCTTCAGGGTGAAAGATCAATGGCAAACGATAACAGGTCTTTGGGCAGATTTATTTTAGATGGAATTCCTCCCTCACCAAGAGGTGTTCCTCAGGTTGAAGTTAAGTTTGATGTAAATGCTGATGGTATTTTAACTGTTATAGCTAAAGATAAGGCAAGCGGTAAAACTCAATCTATCAAGATTGAGGGTTCAATAGGTCTTGCAAAAGAAGAAATAGAGAAAATGAAAAAGGAAGCTGAAATGCATGCAGTCCAAGATAAAAAAAAGAAAGAATTGGCTGAAGTCAAAAATATGGCTAGTAATTTAATTTATACAAGTGAGAAAACCTTAAAAGAGCTTGGAGACAAGATTTCTGATGAAGTGAAAAAAGAGGTTAAAGCTAAAATGGAAGCATTGAAAAAAGTTAAAGACAGTGATAGTATGGAAGACATTAAAAGTAAGATTCAAGAATTATCTCAGGTTTTACAAAAGATTGGAGCTGAAATTTATAAAAAACCGCCCCAAGCTGAAGAACCAAAAGAAAAATGAAAGATTATTACAAAATTTTAGGTGTTTCTTCTAATTCTTCTCAGGAAGAAATCAAAAAGGCATATTATAAATTAGCCCATAAATACCATCCAGATAAAGGAGGAGGGGATGAGAAAAGGTTTAAGGAAATAAATGAAGCATACCAGATTCTTTCTGATAAAGAGAAGAAATCGCAATATGATAGATTTGGTCAAGTTTTTGATATGGGTGGAAAGGGATTTGACCCTCGAGGTCAGTTCAATTGGGCTTGGGGAAATCCAGGAATGAATTCCGATTTTGATTTTGGTGATTTACAAGAAATGATGGAACAAATGTTTGGTTTTAGAACTTCGAGAGCAAGAAGAGATTTTAAAAAAGGAGAAAATATTAGAATAGATATCGAGCTTTCTTTGGAACATGTTTTAAAAGAACAGAGAAAACAGATTATTTTACATAAAAATATTGTTTGTTCTCGTTGTTCAGGAACTGGAGCTGAGCCAGGAACCAAAATAAAAGAATGTTTTTCTTGTGGTGGAACAGGTAAAGTTCAGCAAATTAAAAAAACAATTATAGGATCTTATACTAAATATATTGTTTGTCCTGAATGTGGAGGTGAAGGACATAAGCCAGAAAAACCTTGTAATGTTTGTAAAACAAAAGGAAGGATTAAAGGAGAAGAAAAGATTGATATTTTTATTCCAGCTGGAGTAGATTTTAATCAGATCATTAAGGTTAAAGGTAAGGGACATGCTGGTAGAAAAGGAGGCAAACATGGTGATTTGTATGTTAGAATTTTTGTAAAACCTCATGCTGTTTTTGAGAGAAAAGGTGATGATTTGTTTATTCAGGTTCCAATTTCTTTTTCTCAGGCAAGTTTAGGTGATGAGATCAGTATTTTAACTTTAGACAAGAAAAAAATTATCCTTAAAATTCCTGCAGGCATTGAATCAGGCAAGATTTTGAGAATTACTAATCAAGGAATTCCTCATTTTGGAAGCAGGGGCAGAGGTAATTTATATGCTGAATTAGTGATTAAGACGCCAAAGAAATTGACTAAAAAACAAAAAGAACTCTTGAAAAAATTGAAAGAAGAAGGTATATAATGTATATACTTGCCCCCATAACTCAATTGGTAGAGTAACAGCCTTTTAAGCTGCAAGTTGGAGGTTCGAGTCCTCCTGGGGGCACATATGAAAATTAGAAACTCTTTTATTATTATTTTTTCTGCCTTTACTATTTTAATTAGTTTTGCTTTTGGTTTTTCTTTTGGCCAATTAGAATGCAAGGTTTGTCCTCCTGAAGATGTTGATTTTTCTTTACTTTGGGAAGCATGGCATGAACTTGAAAGTAAGTATGTCAATAAACAAGATTTTGATACTCAAGAAATGATTTATGGAGCAATTTCAGGAATGGTAGATTCTTTAGGCGATCCTTATACCATATTCTTCGACCCTGATGATACTAAAAGATTTATTGAAGACGTAAAAGGAACTTTTGAAGGAGTAGGAATGGAAATTGGAATCAGAAATGGACAGCTCCAAGTAATAGCTCCTTTAGAAGGAACACCCGCTCAAAAGGCTGGTTTAAGGTCTGGAGATAAAATTATAAAGATTAATGATGTTTTAACAGCTGATCTTTCACTTGATGAAGTGGTTGATTTAATTAGAGGGCCCAAAGGAACAACAATAAACTTAACCATTTATCGTGATGATATGAGTCAGGCAAAAGAGATTCCTATTGTTAGAGAAGTAATTCAAGTTCCTTCTTTGAAATTAGAAATGTTAGATGATAATATAGCGCATTTAGGACTGTATCATTTTTCTGAAAAGGCAAGTTTTGATTTTAGAATGGTTGCAATTGAAATTTTAACATCTTCGGCTGAATCAATAATTTTAGACTTAAGAAATAATCCTGGTGGTTATTTAGAGGTAGCTCAAGACATTGCTGGTTATTTTTTAGAAAGAGGTCAGATTGTAACTATTGAAGATTTTGGAAATGGGGAGCAAGAAGAATATTTAGCTCAAGGAACAGCTAATCTTATAAATTATCCATTAGTTGTTTTAATAAATCAGGGATCAGCTTCTGGTTCCGAAATATTAGCTGGTTCTTTAAGAGACAATCGAGGAATTTTATTAATCGGAGAGAAATCTTTTGGTAAAGGTTCTGTTCAGCAGTTAGAAACATTAAAAGGAGGATCTTCTTTAAAAATAACTGTGGCTAAATGGCTGACTCCCAATGGAGATTCTATTACTGATCAAGGGTTAAAACCAGATATTGAAGTAGAAATAACAGAACAAGATTATGATCAAGAAATTGACCCTCAATTAAACAAAGCCATTGAAATAATTAAAGAAATTCGTTAAAATAGCTTAATAAATCTATGAAAGTAATTCTTCTCCAAGATATTGAGAAGTTGGGTAAGAAATATGAGGTTAGGGAAGTAAAAAATGGTTATGCCAGGAATTTTTTGATTCCTCAAGGATTAGTGAAAATAGCTACTGATAAAGCTTTGGAATGGCTTAAAATTCAGAAAGAAGCAGGAGAGAAAAAAGCTGAACAAGCACTTAAAACAATCCAAGAGATTGCTTCAACCCTTGATGGTCAAGAAGTTATTATTTCGGTTAAAGTGGGAGAAGATGGTCAGCTTTTTGAATCAATCAGTGTTCAAAAAATATTTGATGAGCTTAAAAAAATGGGTCTCAATGTTAAAAAGAAGCAAATTGATCTGGTTGAGCCAATTAAAGAATTAGGAGAATTTCCAGTTAAAATTAAATTTGATCACAACTTAGAACCAGAAATAACCATAGTAGTGAGCGAGGAAAAGTAAAAAGTCTATTTTTATTTTGATTAAAAGCAAAAAATCCCTTTTGGGGATTTTTTAAATATAATATATAGATTAAATCTATTTGACGTCAACCACTTTAACTATTCTTTGAGAACCACCAAAACATTTTTTTCTTTTTGTTCTAAAGCTGACTGTTCCATCTTTAATAGCATAAAGCGTGTCGTCTCTTCCTTTTTTTACATTTTTTCCAGGAAGGAACTTTGTTCCTCTTTGACGAATAATTATGCTTCCTGTTTTTGCTTTTTCACCAGCAAAAAGCTTCACGCCCAAATATTGAGGCCTTGAATCTCTTCCTAATCTTGATGTGCCTGTGCCTTTAGTCTTTGCCATATAATGATATGATTATATATAGTTGAAAATATATTGAAATGTTAACAAAAATCAGGTATTTTGTCAAAAAAAATCAAGATGATATAATATTATTTATAGGGATTATTTTGATTTCTCTTTTCTCTTTTGCTTTTGGTTTTATTATGGCTAAGCAGCAGGAAAAAGAACCTATTAAAATAGAGTATTTAAATGAAAAATAAAATTCCTAATCATATTGTATTATTTCCTGATGGCAATCGGCGTTGGGCCAAACAAAAAGGATTGCCAAGTCTTAAGGGTCATTTAAAAGGACACGAAAAATTTAAAGATTTTTTAACATGGTGTCAGGAAAAAGGAGTCAAGATTGTGACTGTTTTTGGTTTTTCAACTGAAAATTGGAAAAGATCTAAAAAAGAAGTCAATTATCTTATGAGTTTGTTTAAAAAAGGATTAAGCGAGAAAAAAGAAATAGAAAAGTTTCAGAAAGCAGGGGTAAAAGTAAAAATAATTGGTCAAAAAAAGAGATTGTCAAAATCTTTACAAAAAGTAATTTCAAATATTGAGGAGTTGACTAAAAATAATAAAAAGTTTTATTTGAATTTGGCTGTTAGTTATGGTGGGAGATGGGATATTGTTCAGGCAATAAAAAGAATCATCAAAGAAAAAGTTCCTGTTAAAAAAATTAATGAAGATTTGGTTGGAAGTTTTCTTTCAACAGCAGGATTGTCAGCTCCAGATTTAGTTATTCGGGCTGGTGGAGAAAAAAGGCTTTCCAATTTTGTTCTTTGGCAATCAGCTTATTCTGAGCTGTATTTTTGTCCAAAACTGTGGCCAGATTTTAGTGAAAAAGATTTAGATAAAGCTTTTCAAGACTATGCTAAGCGCCAAAGACGGTATGGAGGAGATGCTTGACATTATTTTAATAAAGAGTATAATGACTATGGGTTAGGAGACTTGGCTTGATATCGGTGTCATCCACATTGTCCTAGGACTAGTTCGCGAGATGGACACCTCACAAAGCCTTTAAGTCCCAACCCATTTATTTCTCAGTTTTTTTATAGCTCTTTATAGTTCTTTATTTCGCAGACACGCGGCATACATTTTTTTATATTGTATGCCTCTCATCATTTGTATAATTTATATAGATAAAAATTAAATTAAAAAATATATGCAAAATACAAAATCTTTTTCAGCTGAACAAGCTAAAAAAATAGGAGAAGAATTAGGTATTGATTGGTCAAAGTTTGATGTAGAACAATTTAGAAGGGGAATGGATGTGGAATTAGAACATGGTTTGTGTGATTCCAACACAAACGTAAGCAATGATGACCCACTAATAACTGGGAAAATTGCTTTGGCTCACTTGAACGAATTTCCTGACTATTACACTAGATTAGATAAAATGGAACAAGAAGCAGAAGAATATTGGGAAAAAGCGAATAAATAAGAATTGTGAATAAAAAAAATCGCCACAAAGGCGGTTTTTTGATAGTTTGTTACTTTTTTACTTTTGATTCGTTATAAATGATGTAAGAATAAAAGAAGAATCTTTTATTTTAAAAATTATTAATTAAAATATATTAAATAAAAATATGTTAAAAAAGATTATTGTTCTGCTCATCTTAATTATTGTTATTACTGGTCTAGCAGTTAATTATTTCTTAAACCTTGACTCTTTAGAAGACGAAGGCTCTTTAGAAGACGAAATCTCAGAAATGCTTAAAGAATTGAAACAGGAAATCGCAATAGAGGCAGATGTTCAGTCAACAGAACTTAAATGGATTGTTAATGTAGATCCAGAAATCAAAGACGTAAGTATAGAGGCAAAAGGATTTGAAGTAAAAAGAATATCAGAAGAGCAATATACAAAGATTAAATCTTTTCTAGAGAACAAAGGCTTTGAGAGAGACCCTTACAATATGCTTGACGGCACTTTTGTTGGATTGACTGGATATAGAAAAGACCAACTTGTTTGCACTGTTTCCGGAGGTACTACTGGATACAAAGAAGCAGAAGGTCAGTGGATTCCTTCAGAACCTGATAAATATGACATAACTATTAAGTGTGGCAAGCTGGAAAAGACTATTATGGAATATCAAACAGCTCATTGGAATAATTATGAGAATGAAAAGTATGGGTATTCTTTTAAGTATCCTAAACCTTGTCTTTACGGTGGTTTGCCTGGTTATTGTAAACAATCACCACTAGAAGAAAGGCCTCGAGAGTGTTTCTGTTACTTTAATGCTGAAGATCCGAACAGCGTCTCATTGGGAACCTATACTGGTACAAAATCTGATTTAACCGGTGCTGCATTCGTTGTTTTCCATTCTATTTATGTTGATCATTATAGTCCTCCTGCTGGCACAGATCTGGTTAATTGGGTTAAAGAAAACTATGCTTACTACGAAGACATTCCAGATGAGATAAATATGGAAATAGACGGAATACCAGCTTTAAAGGTTTATACTCCTAAATCACCTATGGCTTGGTCTCAGGAAGACATATATTTTATAAGGAATGATAAGGTTTTTAAGATCAGCATGTTAGATGTAGATAATAAAGATAATAAGGAACTATATACTAAAATGCTTTTCACTTTTCGATTCATAGAGATTTTAGAAAAAGAAACAATAGAGGTTATAATGGGTGATAATTTTCCCATATCTTTGGAAGCAAATCCTACCACTGGATATGAATGGGAAGTAGAGTTTGACTCTGATTACCTTGAATTAGTTAACAAAGAATATATCGCTGACTCAGACGAGTCGCTAGTCGGAGCAGGTGGTCACAGAATCTTTAACTTCCTTGCCTTAAAATCAGGAAACACCAGCATAAAGTTCTCTTATTTAAGATCGTGGGAAGGAAATGCTATCAAAACCCAGGTCTATGAGATAACAATAACGGAATAAACAAGACTGTTCTTTGTTAAAAAACAAAATATAGATTATTTCCTATTTCTGTTCACTGATTTATTGTAGAATAAAGAATATACTTTATCTGAAAAATCATGATCAAAGAAATCAATGATAAAGAAATAGTAAAAAGCTGTCAGAAAGGAAGTTTACATGAGTTTGGTAAGCTTTATAATAAATACATTAAAAAGATTTATAACTTTATTTATTATAAGAGCTGTCATAAAGAAACGGCTGAAGATCTCACAAGCCAGACTTTTATTAAAGCTTTGAACAGTATAAGCACATTTAATCCAAACAAAGGTTCTTTTTCATCATGGCTTTATCGTATAGCTCGCAATAATGTTATTGATTACTACAAAAACAAAGAGCGTGGAACTATTGATATTTATGATTTCTGGGGGTTAAGTTCAGAAACAAATGTTGCTTATGATATAGATGTAAAAGAGAAACTGGATCAGGTAGAGAGTTATTTAAGGAAACTTAAAATGGAACACAGAGAAATTGTAATAATGAGAATATGGGATAACTTATCTTATAAAGAGATTTCTGAAATAATTGGAAAGAGTGAAGCCAGCTGTAAAATGACTTTTTCTCGGACAATGACAAATCTTCGTAAAGAAATTCCTTTATCTTCATTACTCTTTCTCTTATTTAAAACATTGAATTAATCGGCAAGATTTTAAGCAAAAGAATGAATAATAATTATAAAAAAATAGAAGAAATTTTAGAGGAATTATATTTGATTGATAGCAATTTTAGACAGTATGATGGGGAATTGAAAAAGTTAATCAAGAAATTATTAGCAATCAAGCCAGATAGCAAATTTGATGATAATTTCAAAGCAGAGCTTAAAATAAAACTGTTAAAAAGAATAGAAGAGATTAAAAGTCAGGAAAAAATTGGTATTAGTAAATTTTTCGATTTTCTTTTTAATCCAAAACTTTCTTATGCTTTTAGTGGTGCTATTCTTTCTGTTCTTTTACTCATTCCAGCAATTTATTATGTGAATAAAAGCGGATATTTATTTGGACAGCCTGAATTGGATTTAAGCCCTATGTTTTCTATAGATTCTGTTTCAGACAATGCTTTTGGTTCTCTTAGAAGTATTGAACAGGTTCAGGAATTGGGAAGAGGGGGTGATGGTAGCATTCAAGAGGGCCAAGTAAGCGCTCCTCAAGTGATGCCTCCAGAATTTGTGAGTTATAATTATGTGTATAAAGGAGATGATTTAGTGCTTGAGCAAGATAAAGTAGAGGTTTTAAAAAGAAAGAAAGGAGGAGGGGAGCGTTCAGGTATTATGAATCTTGTTAATAGTCTGGATTTTGGAATTATGAATTTGTCTACGTTCAAGAACAGTAAATTAAGCATGATTAGTTTTGTTCAGGATATAGATTTTGGATATGGAGTATCTGTGAATTTTTCAGAAAGCAGTGTTTCAATTCATGAAAACTGGGAAACATGGCAGTATGAAACAAGATCTGTGCCTACTCCTTTGGAAATTTCAGACGTTCCAGGTGATGAAAAGCTAATAGAAATGGCTAATAACTTTATCAAAGAGCATGGTATTAATCTTAGTATGTATGGAGATCCAGAAGTAGAGCACTCTTGGAAAACCAATGTTCCTGAAAGAATATTAGTTCTTTATCCTCTTGTTATTAATGATTATTATGTTTATGATCAGTGGGGAAATAAGTTTGGACTTAGAGTTGATGTTAATATTCGAGTTATGAAGGTTTCTGGAGTATATAATCTTACATCACAAAATTATGAAAAATCTCTTTATGAAGCTGAAATGGATTTTGCAGAAATTTTGAAAGTAGCAGGAAAAGGAGGAATTAGCCTAATGCGTTTTCCAAGTAGTGGAAAGACGGTTGATGTAGAAATTGGAACACCAACCCTTGTATATATGAAAACATGGAATATTCAAAGCACTGAAACAAATGAATTATTGGTGCCAGCATTTTTATTTCCAATTACCAAACAACCAGAAGAGGGGACTATGTATCAAAACAATATAATTGTTCCTTTGGCAAAAGAAATATTGTTTGAGAGTGAAAATCATGGTCCTGTTTTCTTGTTGGAGACAGAGCAATAAAACACTATTAGTATAAAAATCGCCTAACAGGCGGTTTTTTGATAGAATTAAAAATATGATTAAAGATATTGTTATATCAAATCCAGAAGAATTAGAGAAATCGAGAAGAGCAATTTCTGAAAGTGGAGTTAATAAGCTCCACATTATAGCTGATTTTGATAAAACTTTAACAACCGCTTTTGTTAACGGCGAAAAAATGCCTTCTATCATTTCAATTTTGCGTGATGGAAATTATTTGACATCTAATTATGCTTTAAAAGCCAATGAACTTTATGATAAATACCATCCAATTGAAATTGACCCAAAAGTTCCTTTAGAAGAAAAGAAAAAAGCAATGTATGAATGGTGGGCGACTCATTTTGATTTGTTGATTAAATCAAGATTGAATAAAAACGATCTAAAAAAGGTTATTGAATCTAGGAAAGCTAAGCTTAGACCAGGATTTACTGAATTTATTGGTTTTCTACGAACATATAATATTCCTTTGGTTATTATGTCTTCAGGAGGATTGGGTGGCGATGCTATTTCAATGTATTTAAAAAAGGAAGGAAAATTATACGACAATGTCCATATTATTTCTAATTCGTATGAATGGGATAAAAATAATAATGCAATCGCTGTCAAACAACCAATTATTCATGCAATGAATAAAGATGAAACTGCGATTCAAGATTTTCCGGTTTTTAATAAAATCAGAAATAGAAAAAATGTTTTGTTGTTAGGAGATAGCTTGGGTGATATTGGAATGATTCAAGGTTTTGATTACGAGAATCTGATTAAAATAGGGTTTTTAAATGAGAATATAGAGGAAAGTTTAGAACATTATAACCAAAACTATAATGTTGTTATTCTCAATGATTCTTCTATGGATTATGTTAATGATTTATTAAAAGAAATGATAAAATAAAAAATTCATTGCCATTATGAGAAAAGCAACTTTGTGTTTGTTAATTAAAGAAAATCAGGGTGATAGGGAAGTGCTTTTGGCTATGAAAAAGAGGGGATTTGGAGTGGGAAAATGGAATGGAGTTGGAGGAAAATTAGATCCAGAAAAAGGAGACAGAAATGTTATTGATGCTATTATTCGAGAGACTAAAGAGGAAATTGGAGTTCAAATAAAAAACTTAGAAAAAGTAGCTGTTTTAAATTTTTATTTCCCTCATGTTCCCCAAAAAGAAGGTTGGAATCAAGAAGTTCATGTATTTTTAGTGAAAAACTGGGAAGGAGAACCAGTTGAGACTGAAGAAATGGCTCCAAAATGGTTTAAAGAATCAGAAATTCCATTTAAAGAAATGTGGGCAGACGATGAATTATGGCTTTCTCATGTTTTGAATGGTAAAAAATTAAAAGCAGATTTTGTTTTTAATAAAGAAGAAACCATAGACAGGCATAATATTAAATTTGTACAAGAGATTTAAGAATAAAAAATGAGTTTAAAAACTATAGTTAGTAAAATTGGTCATCAAGAAAACCTTGATGCTTCAATAGAAAAAGCAGTTGTATTGCTTGGTGGCTGGGACAATTTTATCAGAGAAGGGGATACGGTTTTAATAAAACCTAATTTTAATACAGCTGATCCTTTTCCTGCTTCAACCTCCATTGATTTTTTAGAATCTGTTATCAAACTTGTTTATAAGGCTGGAGCAAAGGCAATTCTTGTAGGAGAATCTTCTACTTATTCTTTAAACACCAGAAAGGTTTTAGAAGAAACCGGCGCTCTTGAACTTTGTAATAGATTAGGAGCTAAGGTTTATATTTTTGATGAAAGAAATTGGGTTAAAAAAGAGATTCCTGAAGGGAAATATTTAAAATCAGTTAGTATTCCTGAAATTTTAGATAGAGTAGATAAAATAGTTTTACTGCCTTGTTTGAAAACTCATCGTTATGCTCGTTTTACTGCTGCTATTAAATTAGCCGTGGGCTTAATGCGTCCCAGAGAAAGAGCCATGTTACATATGAGGCATTTAGAAGAAAAAATTGCTGAAATAAATACTGTTTTCAGACCAGATTTGATTATTATGGATGCTAGAAAATGTTTTGTTACCCGTGGTCCAGAGGAAGGAGAAGTTAGAGAGCCCAATTTAATTTTAGCTTCTACTGACCGGATAGCTATTGATATAGAAGGCCTTAAGATTTTAAAAAGTTATCCTGTTGAAAACAAATTAGATTTACCTCTTTGGGAATTTCCTCAAATAAAAAGAGCTGTTGAACTCGGCCTCGGCGTTAAAACTGAAAACGATTACAAGGTAATAGAAAAATAAAAACCCATATGAAGAAACTATATTATTTCGCTATTTTAGTTATAATTGCTTTGTTTGTGCGCTGGAACAGTATGACTGATAATAAGTTTGTCTTGACAAAGATTTTGATTAGGAAGATAATGAAGATGAGGGTCTTTGAAACAATAAACATTGGCTTTCTTCGAACCACATCGAGGGCAGGTTAGCCAATATAATCTATAGTTCATTCAAGTAAACTCTAATCGCTAGGACGTCAGTAAGTACAGCGATATCAATAATTACGATATTCGAAGACCCTCACATTTTCAATTGTTCTTATTCGACACTTATGTGTCTTTTTTTAGTATTTTTTAGTTGCTGAAAGACGATTTTTTGATAGAATAAAAACAATAGTATCAATTAAATAATATATGTTAACTATTGCAGGATTAAAAAAAGAATTAAAGTCTTATTCTAGTCCACAAGCAGCAGAAATTTTACAAAGATTTTTCAAAACAGGGCCAGGAGAATATGGAGAAGGGGATAGGTTTTTAGGAATTAAAGTTGGTCCCTTAAGAAAAATAGCTAAGAAATATAGTGTCCTTGAATTGAAAGATGTTAAAAAACTTTTACATTCTCAGGCTCATGAAGAAAGATTGGTTGCTTTATTTATTTTAATTCATCAGTTTGATAGAGGAGAAGAGGATTTAAGAAGAAAGATTTTTAACCTTTATTTAAAAAACACAAAATATATTAATAATTGGGACTTAATTGACTTATCTGCCCCTAAAATAATTGGGGTTTATCTTTTTAATAAACCCAGAGATGTTTTGTATAAGTTAGCTAAATCAAAGAGCTTATGGGAAAGAAGAATATCAATTCTGTCTACTTTTTATTTTATTAGAGAAAAGGATTTTAAAGATACTCTAAAAGTTTCTAAGATTCTTTTGAACGATGAGCATGATTTAATACACAAGGCAGTCGGCTGGATGCTAAGAGAGGTTGGTAAAAGATGTTTGGAAACAGAAGAGAAGTTTTTGAAAAAACATTACCAGAAAATGCCCAGAACAATGTTGCGCTATGCAATCGAAAGATTCCCTGAAACAAAAAGACAGGCATACTTAAAGGGTAAGGTGTAGTTTTTATTGATGAGATGTTTTATATTGTGCGACATTCAATAGATGATACAAAACCACTGGGGTAGAGGATTGGTGGTTTTTTGATTGACAAATACTAATTTATATTATATAATGAACTCGTGAGTATTTATGCAAGAAAGCGTTCAAGAAACGAAAAAAAATGATCCAGACATGATAGTTTTTCTAGTAACCATCATATGTTTTATCGTCTTCCTTGTCTGGAGTATTTACAACGAAGAACCACTTGGTATTTTTTTTGCTGTAGGAGCAGGGGGAATTACAGTGGCACTTGCTGTGACATATTGGATGGCTGGTAAAGTCTAAGGAGAAAATCACATAAATAGTTCTATTCCAAGCCGAAAGTCTTAAGACAAGTAGGCGCTTTTTTTTTATTCATCGAAGAAGGTACGAAATGAATTTTCGATTCATTGAGCTTTTAATTTTTTCCCAGAATGATATTTACGGTGAATGTCGCGGAGACGTTTACTAGTGACATGAGTATAGATCTGGGTTGTAACAATGTTTTTGTGACCCAGGAATTCTTGAATAGTTCTTAAATCAACTCCCTGAGTTAATAGATCAGTCGCATAGCTATGACGAATAGTATGAGGTGTAGTAGAAATTGGAACTCCTGCCAAGATTGAGTATTTTTTAACAATTCTTTCTATTGAACGGGCAGTTAATCGGCTGTCTGCATCTTTTCGAGACCTGTAATTAATAAACAGGGCTTTTTCTTTGTCTTTACGGGTTTCTAAATATCTTTTAATCCATTCTAAAGCTCGTTCTGAAAAATAAACAGTTCTGGGCCTTTCGCCCTTACCAATAATACCCAGCTCTAAATCTTTTTTCTTATTAATATTAGTAAACTGTTCTTGGTTCAAAGAAACTAATTCAGCAATTCTCAAGCCAGTAGAGAAAAGAGTTTCTAAAATAGCTTTATCGCGCAAACTGCTTCTGGTTCGAGTCTTGGGAGCTTCTAAAAGCTTTTGAATTTGCTCTAAATTAAGGAATTTTACTGTTTTGCCCTTTTTAGCACCCTTGGGAAGCTGTATTTTATCAGGGGGGATAGATTGTATATCTTTAGCCACAAAGTAGCTTAAAATGGCTCTCAGGGCGATTAAGTAGTAGTTTTGGGTTATCTTTTTAAGTGTTTTACCTCTAATCCTGTATTTTCTTGATAAAAACAGTCTATAGTCCCAAATATGTTCATTTGTTAATTGATGAGGGAGTAAATCAGATTTATTAATAGATTTCAACCAAAGAACAAACCTGCTTAGATATCTTTCATAATTTTTCTGAGTATTATCTGATAAACCTTTTTCAATCTCACAATAATCTAAAAAATCCGGAATATGATGAATTATTGGTGTTTTTGATCTTTTCATATTTAGGGGAGTTTAATGGTATTTAAAGAGAACCCCTTCTAATATGTCGCTTTACCTACATTGTGCGACATTGTATATATTCATAATATATGGCAAAAAAAGCCATGTCAAGTCTCCTCTTTATATTTACAGGTATAACAAGAAGCTAGGTCGTACAATACAAATCACATTAAATTAATTTAATATTTCTTTAGGAATTAAAACCTGTTCTACCTTATCTTTTTCTTTGTCAAAATTGAAGAATCCGATCGAAATATCTTTATATTCTTCCATAAAATTATTATAAAGACTCGTTGCGCGTTTTCTTGTTAATTTCTTTTCATAAACAAAAATAATAAGTATGGGGATATTAATAATGCTAAATCTAATTCTTCCTGCAATTTTTCTTATGTAATAACGAGTAAGGTTCTCCATCTCTTTAGGAATATATTTTATTTCAACTATCCTTAAGACTTCGTGGGAATGACTTTTTTTAATTACTCCATCAACTATGATGTCTCCATATTCGCTTTTAAATTTGATATTTTTAGAATATCTATTGGTAAATATGTCAAAGAGATGGTCGCCTGTTAGTTGTTCTGCTTTTTGTCTGATCTTAGCGCGACTCTTATAAGACATTCTTCTCTTTTTTCTCTTTGTCTTTTTTTCTTTTTGAATTTGTAGTTTCTCTTTTTCTTCAGATTCATCTTTTTTTATTTTTTCTTCTTGACTCGCCTTCTCCATCAAAATTTTCGGTATATCAGAACTTTTTGCTTTAAGGATGGCCACAAGTGTTTTCATAAATTCTTCACTGGCTATAATCAAACCGCCTATAAAAAGAGCGACAATCATAATCTCTTTGTCTCCTGAAAGGATTGCGATCACAAAAACACCAAAACCACCAATTATTTTCTGTAAATTCTTTTGTTCTTGCTTGCGAAGAATAAAGGCGATAAACGCTAGCAGTATAATAAGCAAAAATAGATATGTTGATATAGCTAGAACACATTCAATGCTTGTAATTATTGAAAGATTTTGCATTTTGATAAAGAATATTTTTTAATTCCTTAATTTTAGTTTGGTCTTATTTTATAATAAGGTCAAGCTTCATATAGCTCCCTACCCTAGCGATTCTCTCGCCTATTAAATGTCGCACAATATTTTTTGTAGTATTTAAATTACACACTGTCCTTGATGTAACATTTTCAACTCTTCTGGTTTTGCAACAAACACGTTTGTGCCCTTTCGAATGTATACGCGGCCTTCATATTGGTACACATTTTTTCGATTCCATGGGGATACATTAATGATAAATATTTTATAACCCAGTAAATCATACTCTTTAATGGCAATGCTAAGGGCAGGAGAAATACTATTTCTTACACTATTTTGTATTCTCTGATCAAAAACTTGTCGTCGTTGGTCGATTCCAGAGATACTTCCATCATCCTCAACTCCATAAAGAATCAACCCACCCATTTTTGTGTTTGAGAAAGCACATATCTCTTTTGTAATTGATCTCGAGTCAACGCCAGCTCTCTTAAATTCGTGAATCTGATTTTCTCCATCTTTACATATATTTAGAACCTCATTTTTTGTTGGAAAACCAAGTTTAATAATCTTGCCGGTTTTTATCTTTTTGCTAATTCTTTGGACTTGATCTTTCTTAATAATTTTGCTTAAGTTTTTAAAATAAGATTTAGAGAGATGTTGGAGTAATGGATTTTTCTCGTAGATTCTTCCTCCTTCTTTTTTGAGAATTTTTCCGTGAGCATTTTTCTTGGCAGAAATCAATCCAAAGTCTTTCATTTTTTTTAAATCATTTAAGGTAGGAACTAGTGATCTGCCAGCTTTTCTGGCTATTTCTTTCGTCAATCTACGACCATTAACTAGTTCAAAAACAGCAAAGCGTTTAGGTGCTCCGCTAAATAACAGTCTACCTCTGGCTACAAGTTCTTGAAGTTCCATGAAATTTATTTTTTCTTTATTTTTCTGGCTGGAACCATCCGACTAACAATTGCGGGATCAACTCCTAAAACGCTGGCAATATCTTTACTCTGAATGCCTTGATGGGTAAGAGCTAAAACAAGAAGCTTTTTAATGTCATCAAGTAGTTGGTTTGTTTTCTTATTATTCTTCATCATAATTATTTAGATTTGTTAGGCTTCTTTATACCTTTTAAAATTTTATTTACACGACCATCACTCATGCCCATAATTTTAGCAATATTATTTTGTCCAAGATCTGTACTCGCATATAAAAGTCCGACTCCAAGACGTTCCAAGAGTTCAATGGTCCGACCTGAACTGGCAGATTTCGATTGTTTTTTAATTATCTTCTTCTTTTTCCCCATAGTTATTTTCTCTTTTTCTTAAGACGATTTTTTATTACATTTACTGTGTTAGACGATGTATTAAGTATTTCAGCAATCTCAGAATTCCCCATTCCGAAACGAGATAGCACCTGGATTCCTTCCGTCGTTGAGAAGTTCTCGGATTGCACATTCATTTGAAGTGCAATTAATACCCCTAATCGCCTTGCAATAGATTCAAGCAATTCTTTATTTTCCATGATTATTTTTTACTTTTTTTTAAGTTCTGATAATTCTTTACTTATATAGCCGACCTTTTTACTGAGAATATCTGCAATTTCTGAGGAATTCAGACCAAAAGTAGATAATTCTCTGATTTGTTCCTTAAGCGTTACTTCTTCACACTCATTTGCAATTTTCAACAAAAGAGAGATAACAATGCTTAATTTGCGATCAATTGATTGGGTGATATTATTATTTTCTTTTGACATATAATTGACTGTTAAGTAAATAAAAGAGATCCATAGTTATTATAGTCCCTTAAAATATACTGTCAAGTGGTAATACTACTATTTACCTATGTAACAAATTTTATCAATAAATTTTAGTACGACTTAAGTCTTTATTCATGCATTGAGCGTCAAAATCAAAAAACCACCAGTCCTCTCCCCTAGTGGTTTTATATCACCTATTAAATGTCGCACTATATACCTTATGCGATATTATGGTGTCCTAGCGGCTATCCCCTAGTCGGTCTCGAACTTGTGGTTTAATAGGAAATTCAAGGGTTTTTGGGAATATCCCACAACGCGTCTCTGTAATAGTTCAAGGAGATATGTCTCCTAGAAGAGATTTAGCATAATTTATAGAAGTAGAAAAGCCAATCCCTACTTGATTAACTTCTCCTGTATATCTTAAATTTCTATTATAAGTTTCGACAGATAAAGAAATTGGGTCCACTCCGCCTATTCTCATTATTGGCTCATAATTTTCAGGTAATTTTAAAAATAATTTCTCTGGTATCTGATTAAATCTTGCGTTTATTATCCCAATAACTTTTCCGCTTTTAACTGAAAATAATGGCCCACCGCTATTTCCTTGGTTTACGAAGGCATTTATAGTATAAACATCAACACTCTCTTTGTCTTCTTTATATTTCGATTTTGTTTTTGCAGATATTATGCCCGTATGAGTAATGGGGAATCTAAAAATTAATGGGAATCCAATAAACGCTACTTCTTCACCTTCTTTTACTTCATTATAATCTCCTAATTCTAAAAAATTGAGCCCACTAACTTCTATTTTAATTATTGCAATATCAGCATCTTCATTAAAATTAAGCACTTTTGCTTTATAATCTTTTGACTTGCCATTTTCTTGAACAGAGACTATAATATTACCTGTATTATTCTCTATTACATGATTAGCGGTTATAATATAGCCGTCTTCAGAATAAATAAAACCAGTTCCAGAAGACCATACTTTATTATCCATCTCTAGATATTCTCCACCAGTAAGAGGTATTTCTTTTAGATTAGTTTCTGCAATTATACAAACTATAGATGGTTTTATTTTTTCCACTAGATCAGGGAGTGTTTCAAGTTTCACATATCCCTCACTTTTTAATTTAGAAACTTCCTTTTTTGTCATTTCTAATTCATCCTTTAGGTAATTATAAGCTAAAATACCTAAAATTAGAAATATAACTATTAGTATAATGAAAATGTAAATTGGAATTGGCTTTTTAAGCATACTAAAGTTTGTAATATATAAAAATAAGGTTTTTCTTTGATTGAAGGTAATTTTTTTCTACCTTTTACCATATATAGCAATAATGGTAGAGATTTTTCTTAAGATTTTCTCAATTCTTAATTTTCTGGAATATTCCTAGAATTTTTTTTTCTTCTAGATGCGACAGCCATCTTTTTACCCGTAAGCTTGAGGAAGCACTTGCGACATAATATCATATATTTTAATGAAGAGCTCTCTTTTGGATTTAAGCGGGTTATGTAAAAATCTCTTCCCATCTCTCGAAAGACAGAAAATCGATCTTTTCCGCACATTTCGCATTTACCGTCCACACGAGAAATTATTTTTTCCCTCCGTTTTCCTCTGAAGACGCCGCTACATCTTTCACATAGACCATATTTAAAGTGTGGCAGTATCGTTGTTCCACATTGCTTACACTGGATATAATATCGACTCCATCTTTTCGGTTTTTCTAATTTTGTTGCTTTTTTGTTTCCTGTTTCCGCTTTTATTTTTTTTACTCGTTGATCGCGTAATGTTCCGTGCCTTTTCTTTTCTTGTTTTAAAACTTCTTCTATATCAATTTCAAATCCTTGATCTATCTTTTCGGCAATTTCCCTTAAGATTCCAATCGTAATAATTTGCCTTATACGTTCTCTCGTTAGTTTCCACTCTTTCGCGATATGTGCGAGCGTTTTACCTAAACGCCACTCTTCTAACATTGATTTTTCTCGTTCTAGCATAATAAACGAAGGCGACGCAGCTCTTAATCTTTGGAGCATTCCTTTCCACTGCAATTCAACAGTTATAGTCTTTTCTTTGACGATTTTTTCTGGTTTCCTCAATATTCGCAACTCTTGCCCTCTGAACATTGCTCGAAGGCTTTCTATCTCTCGTTGCAATGCCTCTTTTTTTTGAAGATCGGATTTAATTTTTGCATATGCATAAATGGCTGTAGTATGATCTCTGTTACCGATTCGGCGTCCAATCTCGGGATAAGAATTACGGAGATCCTCACGAAGGAAATACATAATTATGTGTCTTGCTTTTACTAATTCTTTTTTGCGACACCTACTTCTTATGTCTTTGACAGATACGTTGTAAAACCCAGCGACAGTTTCGATGATTTTTTTAGTAGAAATAATTTTTGTTTCGTTCATTTTTTATAAATTCATTGATTATCTAGAAATCATTAAGTAGAATTTGATGGAGAATAGGTTTCTTCGAACAGAAATTCTTCCAAATCGACTGTGGCTGCTGTATGAATTTTAGTAATTAACGCACCCATGATACTATTATCAATTCTATCGGCTCGAAAATTATCTGGATCTCTCTTTTGAAGTTCATATAGAGCTTCTTTTACAAAAATATCCACATATCGTTGGAAAAGATAATCTTTCCATCGTTTTGACTCAGCACCCCCTGATTCTCTTTTTAAAATAGCATTAGCAAGTGAGCTTGAAGTATTGATCCAATAGATTCCTTCAGGGACATCTTGAGGCCTCTGATAAACTACGGGTTCACGAGGCATGAGTACTACTATTCCTTCGGGCGCAATACCTAAAGGGTCTAGGTCGTGACCAGATAGTAAAACTTTCGGATGTCTAGATTTTTTACCACTACCTGATTTTGCTTCGATAACAGTTATTTTCATTTCGTCCGAATACTTTCCAGCTCTAGCAATTATTTTTCCCTCTTCTCCAATGCGCCTCCCAGTAACATTAATGTTCATTACTGCAACTGTTTTTCCTTCTTCGGTTAATTTCACGAAATCTGATTTCGCGGTAATTTTATTGTTTTCAAGTTCGATTAGTTGGTTATTGCTTCTAATTGAGATAATGCTTCCGATTGGAATCGGATCTGAGACGGCAGCCTTAAGAGTTAGAGGTGAACTTTGATTGATTGGTATCTCGGCAGCTCTAAATGTAAATTCAATACCATTCTCTGGAACCTTCAGGAGTTTTCTTAAGAATCGACTCTTACCGCTAACGCCAGGTTTTATACCTTCACCGAAGATCTCTGAAAAAACTTTTTTCATAAATTTATCCTTCCAGAGATTAAGAATTTCGTTATGTGCTGAAGAAAACTTTTTCATTTCTTCACTTCTTTTCTTTTGTTCTTTAGCACTAATTTCTGAAGCAAGTTCGTCAATTCGTTCCGCGATCCAATGAAGAAGAGCTAAAGTAGTTTCGTTCTCTACCAATTTTGTTCTATCATTCTTTACGCAATCTTCTTGAGGATTCTCTAAAATGGGACATTTACATTCGCCGTAAATAAAAGAAGCTTGTGGGAATGTCATAACTCTCAATTCGGAAATTCTATATGAAGCAATTATACCTAACTCACCTACGAAATCAATGCGGTTTAAATCGCTTAATTTTCCACTTCCGCTCAATGCTTGCTCAGACGTTTTGAGAATAAGTTTACCCGATGAAAATTTTGGATTGGTCAATTTAACCGTAACTTTTTCGTTCCCTGATTCAAAAATAAGCGTTTTGGGGATTTCTGCTATTTTTGGTTTTTCAAAATCTAGCAATGCTATTATTTTTTCTGGACGCAGAAGATCATGGAGATATTCTTCATTATAAATAGCGGAAACATTAATTCTTGCCAGGATTCTTCGAGATTGAGGGTGATTTTTAAATTTTTCGATAATTCTTCTTACTTTAATTTTATTCTTCATATTAGCCGGAGCAAAACCTACCACAACGGTAAAACCGGTTTTACCTAAGAGAATTTTCTGCTTGACGTTAATCGGAAAAATAAGTCGATCTATGCCTGCTAGTTTCAATGCTTTTTCCGGCTTCATCTTTTTATTTTTATATCCTTTCGCGAAGCCATACTTTTTTCTTTCGTTAAATCCGAAAATATTAAAATATCCATTACTATAAGTAATGAAATGAGAACGATTAAACATCTGACGCATATAAAACTTCCCTCCATTTCCGTGCCCACCGTAGGTTTGCTTTTTTAAACCTCTTTTCGCGGCTTCCGGATCCCCCCACCTTTTAAGTGCCTTGATGATGTCGTTTTCCGTCATTCCAACGAAATCAATACATTCAATAGAGGCATTACTATCTTTACTCTCGGTGAAGCGGAAAATAATATGGTTCTCGGAATCTGGTGTGTCGGTGCGAATATACGCATCGACTGAATTTTTCAACCATTCTGCAAGACCCTTTGCATGGTCAAATTTAAATTCATTACCAATAATATCGAGCAAATGATCATCGATAACATTTTTCTCTTCTAAAATTTTTAAAGATGTAATTTTTGCCATATTATTGAGTTTTATAATCAATTATATCTTTAAACTTCTTAAGTATAAATTTGTTAAAATCTAATATTTTATTATGTAAAAGCTTTCTTTTTTTGTAAGATTTTAATTCTTTGATTACACTCTTCATAGCTGCTAGTCTACCTAAAAAATCTATTTTTCCGGTTTTTACGGTTATTCCCAAATAACTATAAAAATCTGTATCTGATATTTTTGATTCTTCTCTTTGTAGAAACAATCTAAAGCTTTCTAGCGATTTTATGCGCGATATTTCCATTTCGGTATATTTTGAAAAATGAAGAGAAGGAAGAATACTTTTCCCCTCAACAATTTTATTGATTTTTTTTGCAACCTCTATGCCGTAATTAGTTAGGGAAAAAAGTTTATTATTTATCGAAACAAAACCATTTTCTTTGGTTTTATAAAGAGGCCTATGGATAGAGAACGAATCGGGATATTCTGGATAACCGAGTAATTGAAATTCTTCAGGATATTTTTTAAATAAAGCAACTACAATATCTTCAAATTGAAGAGATTTCTTTTTTTTGCCAGAGAGTTCATAAAGCATTAAGAGAATTTTTTGTGAACGTGATAAATTATAAAATAATTTTTTCATGTATTTGATAATTAAAGTTGAAATTCTTTTTCTTTTGGAAAATGAAATTTTGCCCTTACCTCTTTCACCTTTCGCTCAATTTCTGAAAAAATTTTATTTATCTCTTCTTCTGTATATTCATAAGCACTTCTGTTTGAACAATTTCCAAGCACCCTAAGTCTTTTTAAAACCTCATTAGTTCTATAAACGGCTAATCGTTTAAATCTTTCTCTTTTATCATTTTTTGTAATCATGTTTTTATGTTATTTAATAAATCCTATCACCATCTTACATAAGGATATCATATCCTTATCGTATTGTCAATACCCTTATTTGTAAATAAACAAAAATGCCCCGTTTGGGGCTTTTTACTTGATAAAACTTCCTTTGATTTTAAGCAAATTTTCTTAATTTTTTCTTTCATATTCTCAAGTTATGTTTCTTAATAACCAAATTAAGAGCTTTTCTCCACTTAAAAGGATCGTACCAAAAACAACCTTCACATCCTTGGGGGTCATGGGGATCAATTTTTTTATCCCATTTTTCACCGCCTTTATAGAAAAAATTAATTCCTGGGAAAGTTCCTCGCAAACCTGTCTTATAACATTTTTGGCAATATCTGCTTTTCCACAGATTATTTGCTCTAGTTAATAACATAAATCTTTCTTGAATTTCTTTATTACTCATATCTAGGGGATTCTCTGGTTCTTCTTTCCCCCATCTTACTTGTGGAAATTTATGATCAACTTCTAACATGTTTGGAGGGAAATCACTCCTTAAGGTAATTGCTTCAATACATCTATAATATTTTTTTATTCTTTTTTTTAATTTCATCGGAAATTTTGAACGAGTAAATATTCGGGCATCTTCTTTTTTTTCTAAAGATACTAATTTTCTATGAACTGTTTTCTCTTTACATTGTTTGCAATAAACCGTTTTATTCTCAATCTCAAAGCCGTGCTGCCTAATTATTTGTATTGCCTTTGCCGGTTGAGTACCAGGTAGCTCATGTTTTGAACAATGCCAATCTAAATCGGATAATACAATAAATGTTTTATATAATTTTGTACTTTCCTTAAAAGGAATTTTCTTTTTTTCTATCATCGTTTTTTATGATTTTTGAAAAACTAAAATATATTCGTGCCTAAAGATATAAAAACCACCGGCCAATGCTCTATATCTCCACAGGTGTTCTTGATTTCGTTTCGCCCTATTACCTACTATATTCTTAACTAAGATGCTTTTTAACCTTAAATCGGGGTTTTTCATTGTCTCTTGCATAGTGTAAAATGCTAACGGCACCCACTCAGAGTTTGTATATTTGTCTCCAATCACAATAGCTAGGTAATGGTTCTTTTCTAATAAATCTGTAAAGTTGTTTACGACGTCTCCAAACTTTTTAAGAAAATCTTCTAGCGTTTTAGCGTTACACAAATCGTCAGAGTTGTTACTAAATTTGATAATGTCGTGATAGGGTGGGTGCATTATGATAAGTTGGACATCTTTCTTTCCATAATTTTTTAACATCTGAATTGTTAAATCTCTCGTCTTTTTTTTGGTGCTATCGCCAACGATAATACTTACTTGAATTTTCCCATTGAGAAATTTTTGTTTGGCGATATTATTTTTAGCCGCTTTTGCAATTTTTGGAATCAATTCAATTCCTATACCATGTCTTCCTAATCTTCTGCATTCAATTAATGTAGTGCCACCACCTAAAAAAGCATCTAAAACCACATCTCCTTTTTTAGTAAATCTCCTCATTAGCTGATTAGGGATTTGAGGGATAAAATTACCGTGGTATTCTCCTGTGTGAGCACCCGATTTATCTCTGGCGCCAATAATCCAAAGACTATCAGTAAAGATGTCTTCGTATTCTTTCCAGTTATTTAAATTTAAATCATTAATTTTTGACATATCTTATTCTATCTTTATTTTATCCTCAATAACTGAAAAATTCAAACACAAGATGAAATTCATATATTAGTAGCTTCTATTGCGATATTTTAGCTTAAATGTCGCACAACATAGATTGTGCGTCTAAATCAAAAAACCACTCAATCGGTGGCTTTTTAACTTCTTCAAACTAATAACTTAGTTATTGGCTTGAAAAAAAAGTAGGATATTGTTTTCTTTGTCTAGAGCGTCTATTCAAAGAAGATGGCGGTCGTGATCTCCAGGCCAGGCGTTCCCTCCAGGGAAAAAGTTAGGCCCTTACAATCTACCGAAATACCCAGACTTTCCATTGCATAGTGAACTTGTTTTGCAGTTTCATCTTGTTCTTGCTTGAGATTGATTTCTAGCATTTCTTTTGATCCTAATTTAACAAGTTGTATGGATGTTAATGATCTATGGTAAACTTCAGGCTCATTGTCAGATGCTTTGACTGTGTGTATGCTTTTTTTACCGTGTAGAGCTTCTTCGTTCTCGATAATGCCAGAAAGGATAGTTTCTTTGTCTCTCTTAAAAAGTCCAGAAAAAAGCTTATGTAGTTCGTTCATTCTCATCGTTTATTATTCTAACATTAATTTTTTCGTTTGTCAAGAAAAAACTAGTTAAGTGATCTACAACATAGATTGTGCGTCTAAATCAAAAAACCGGACCAGAGGACTTTTTTTATCTTATTTCCCAATTGATTTTTTTCTAAAAATAATGTATAATTTATACTGTAAAAACTAATAATAAACATATGGGAAATTTTAAACGAGGAGATCGTGTTATGCATAAGGTAGTTTGTGATCAGTGCGGAAAGCCTTGCGAAGTACCCTTTCGTCCAACTGGCGATAAGCCGGTATATTGCAGTAGTTGTTTTGAAGGTAAAAGAAAAACTCGTGGGACAGGTGATAGATTTTCTAAAAATAAATTTAGTGGTCAAAAAACTGATTTTGGAAGCAAAGGAAATAACGATGAGTTAAAGAAACAGTTAGTAATATTGAATGGAAAAATGGATCAACTTATTAAGGCGGTAGAGGCTATGGCAAATACTAAAACCATAGAGAAGAAAGCAATAAAAAAGACGCGGACAGTTAAGGATAAAAAATCAGCGAAGAAAGTAGTAAAAAAGAAGAAAAATTAAATGGATAAAAAGCCGTCTTCTCGGGCGGTTTTTTGTTTTTGAGTTCTAGAACATAGATTGTACGTCTAAATCAAAAAACCGCCTGATTGGCGATTTTTTAACTTTTTAAATTTATCTATCTTCAATAAAAGTTAAGGCCATTCCTTTTTTGTCCATTCTTCCAGTACGACCAATACGATGAACATAATTAGTATAAGTTGCAGGCACGTCATAGTTAATAACATGACTAATGTTATTAATGTCTAAACCACGCGCAGCAACATCAGTTGCTACAAGAATTTGAGCATGATTCTCTTTAAATAAGCGTAAAGCTTTTTGACGTTGAGAGTTGTTCTTGTTCCCATGTATAGATTGTGCTTTAAATCCCTTGCCAGAAAGAATTCTTGATAGCCTTTCAACTCCATGTTTAGTTCTTCCGAAGATAAGCACCTTTCTAAGTTCTTCTTTATGTAAGAGATTGCTTAAAATGTCTAATTTATTTTCCCCACGTCCTATTTTAACAATATTTTGTTCAATGTTTTTAGCAGTATCTCTGGTTTTAACAGAAATTTTAATAGGATCTCTAAGAAATTCTTTAATTAAACCATCTATCTTAGAAGACATGGTAGCTGAGAAGAAAAGAACTTGGCGTTCTTTGGGCATTAAATTCATAATGAATCTAGTATCATGAATAAATCCCATGTCTAACATTCTATCTGCTTCGTCTAAGACGATATTATTAATATTAGATAAATTAATAGCCTTTCTTCCTATTAAATCTCTTAATCTTCCTGGGGTACCAATAATAGCATTATATTGACGACGACGAAGGCTAGAAATTTGTTTTCTTATACTTAAGCCTCCTACACAATAAACAGAAAAGATTTTTAATCCTTTAGTAAATAATCTGAACTCTTCATCTATTTGTAAGGCAAGTTCTCTAGTTGGAGTAACAATTAAAACTTTTTCTTTAGGATTTAATATAATCTTATTAATTAAAGGCAAAAGAAAGGCTGCTGTCTTTCCTGTTCCAGTATTGGCAACACCAACAACGTCTACTCCTTTAATAGCCTCAGGAATAGCTTTGTCTTGAATAGGGGTTGGTGTTTTGTATCCTCTCAAAGAAATAATCTGTTTTAATCTTGAGTCAAGATCAAAATCTTGAAATTCATTTTCAATCTTAATAACATCAATTCCTTCATCCATAACAGCTTTATTAATAAATCTGGCTGGATCTATTTTTTTTCCTCTAAAAGCACTTCTTGATCTTCTGCTGAAGGAACGAGAAGAATTCCTTCTCTTGAAACGAGAGGATGAAGAAGAGGATTTTTTAAATCTATTGTTTTTACTTTTTTTATACATATTTTTTAAGGGAATCTCTTTAGTAGTTGCCCAATGTTTAAAAAAATAAAAAGGCGACTATTTAGTCTCCAATTTTTCGGGCTTTAAGGTTTTTACAAGAGATTTCTCTTAAAAAACAAAAAACTATGAGATTCAGTGTATTGATAGTATATACCAAAATTAATTTTCTGTCAATACTTGATCAAATTATTGAAATTTTAGCTTTTTTGTTTGGGCCATAATTCTATATATGAAACTTGAAACCACCTCTTTGGCGATTTTTGTGTGTGAACGTCATACTACATAGATTGTGCACCCAAATCAAAAAACCGCCTTTTTGGCGATAAAAAGATGTCTAGAGACAAATCTTTTTGTCTTATTTTTTCTCGTAAATTCTCAGCCACCAAAATTTTCCCTGCCAAAAGCCAAATAAAGCTCCAGCAATAAAAAGAATAACAGTTCCTATGTGATGGAATCAATGGTTTATAATCCAT
>JAUVYE010000019.1 GCA_030603245.1 bacterium
GGAGACAAATGGCAAAGAGTTAAAAAATGGGATCTCAATGACTTACAGGGTAAGACGGCTCAGAGGTTTGAAACTAACTATGACATTGCAAAGATGGGGTGGAGCATTAGTTCATCATATAAGACATTTGAACTCACCATCATTATTCACAAATGCACAGAAGATGGCAAGTTAATTAAGCCTGCTTATGTTGTCATTAGAGCAAGTGCTTCAAAAAAATCAGGAGAATACTGGCTCTTCGGTGCTGGACACTATGCTATTTCAATATATGTTCAGAGAGTTCGTAGCTTAGAAATCGAGGTGCTTCAACTCAAAGAACGATAATCCATAAACCAAGCTTAAAAACTTGGCTTTTTTTAATAGTTTTAGTATTGACAAAAAAAAGATAGCATTATATAATAATAATGGTACATAATGATAAAAGAAATATTGGGCATTGTTCTCGCAGAATCAGATGTCGTCCACACAGTAAATAAATTCCCGTGCCCCGTCTCGGGTAAGGTAATTTCGATAGAAAGATCTGATTCAGAATTGGTAATACATCATACGCATGGTTCCACAGACGTTAAGACTACAACAAAACATCCTATAGACTCTCTAGAAATAAAGAGAAACGAAGAAACAGGCGAGATTCAGATTGCCTCTACTAACGGCACAACAGTGATAAAACCTTCAAAGTGTTAATTCACTCTTAAGCCGTTTTTTTTTTATTCAAAAACGACTCAACAAATGAGTCGTTTTATCGATTTTTGCATTAAACTCTTTTAATATATTCTCCGCTTTCAGTATTAATTTCTAACACATCTCCTTGTTTAATAAAAAGAGGTGCATTAATTTTGGCTCCACCCTCTAAAACTACTGTTTTTGTACCAGCTTCAGCCCGGCTACCTTTTTCTCCAGGAGGAGCCTCAATCACTTTTAAATTAATTTTGATTGGTAAACTAAGATTAATAATTTCATCTTTAAAAATTATAAGTTCAACTATCTGATTTGGACTTAAGAATTTGCTTTTTTCTCCAATCTGTTCTTTTGTCAATTCAAATCTTTGAGAAGAATCGTCTTTTTCAGAAAACACATATTTGTCTTTGTGGGTATATATAAATTTTGCTTGTTTTTTTGAAATCTCAGCTTCTTCAAAGCTGTCTGAAGGATGAAAGGTCTTGGAAATTACATTGCCTGTTTTGAGGTTCTTAAGTTTTGTTTGTAAAACAGAATGCCCCCTTGCTTTAAAGGAGGATGCTGCTTCAATTATCTCATAGGGTTGTCCGTCTAAAATAATTCTAATACCTTTTTCTAACTCAGAATAAGAAATCATGCTATTTTATAATTTTCCATTCTATTTCAGATTCTTTATCTGCAAACTCTAACCAGGTACCATCTCTATCAATAACATACCATTTCTTTTTAGTTTCAGACCAAACCATTGGATTCTTTCTATAGTATGGTTTTTTAACAATTTCTTTTGGTTTTAATCTGTCCAATTCTAACCATTTTTTAAAAACAGTTTCAATGGCATAATCCAGGTTTCTTGATTTTGCCCATTCAGCTACTTTAGTAATGGCTGATTTAGCTTTTCTGGTTGAACCGGCTAATTCTAAAAGCTGTTTAGCTGGCCTGGTAAATCTTGAATAAACAATCTTTTTCTTTTTGGCATCTTTTTTAATTTTATCTAAACTTAAACCTTTACTATAAAAATAATGATTAACAATCTTCTGAATCTTGGTTTCCTCTTGCTTTTTCTTTCTGCTTTTTATCTTTTTTTTAGTTTTTTTCTTTTTTACCATTACTTTAATTGTTTTAAAATGTCTTTGTAAAATTGTCTGGCTAATTCTAATTGTTTTTTTCCTTTTTGGGTTATTGTATACACTCTTCTTCTTTGTTTGCTTTTACTTTTTACAAATCCTTCACCTTCTAATCTATATAATACTCTATAGCCTGTAATTAAACCTGGTTTAAAACCAAACTTTTTTTCGATCAAAGATTGAATTTTCCAGGCATGAAGCTTTTGCTTCTTCAGCAAAAACAGGATATATATCCAGAGATTACCTTTTGTATTATGTTTTTGAAGCCGTTCAAATGGTTTCATTTGCTTGACAAGATATTTTACGGCTGTAAAATAGTATTAATATGGATAAAAAAATTAAAATTGCTATTGTTGGAGTGGGGAATTGTGCTTCAGCTTTAATTCAAGGCATTTATTATTACAGAAATGTTAAAAATGATGACGAAATAATTTCTGGCTTAATGCATAATATGGTAGGGGATTACAAACCGTCTGATATCAAGCTTGTAGCTGCCTTTGATGTTGATAAAAGAAAGGTTGGAAAAAATTATTCTGAAGCAATGTTTGCTAAACCCAATTGTACTACGGTCTTTTATTCTAAAATACCAAATTTAGGGGTAAAAGTAAAAATGGGTCCTATTTTAGACGGAGTAGCTCCACACTTTAAAAATTATCCCGAACAAAAAGCATTTGTTGCCTCAAAAGAAAAATCAGTTGATGTTGTTAAAGAGCTGAAAAAATCAGGTGCTGAAATCTTAATTAACTTCCTGCCGGTCGGTTCTGAAAAAGCAGCTAAGTTTTATGCTCAGGCAGCTCTAAAAGCCAATTGTGCTTTTATTAATTGTGTGCCGGTTTTTATTGCTTCTAATAAAATTTGGGCCGAGAAATTTGAAAAAAAGAAATTGCCTATAGTGGGCGACGATGTCAAATCTCAGGTGGGAGCGACAATTATCCATCGAGTCTTGAGTCATCTTTTTTCAGAAAGGGGAGTAAAAATAGAAAGATCTTACCAGTTAAATGTTGGAGGTAATACGGATTTTCTAAATATGCTTTCTCGAAAAAGATTAAAATCTAAAAAGATATCTAAAACAGAAAGTGTTGAGTCACAGTTAGCTAAAAGATTGAGTTATGATAATCTCCATATTGGGCCTTCTGACTATATTCCGTTTCTAAAAGATAGAAAAATTGCTTTTATTAGGATTGAGGGAAAGCAGTTTGGAGATATTCCAATGGAAATAGAGCTTCGTCTAAATGTTGAAGATTCTCCTAATTCAGCTGGCTGTGTAATTGATGCTATTAGAATGACTAAACTTGCTTTGGACAGAGGTATTGGCGGCCCTTTAATTTCTGCTTCGGCCTATTTTATGAAATCTCCTCCTCAGCAATTTAATGATGAAAAGGCTAGAGAAATGGTTGAAGAGTTTATTTCAGGACAAAGAGAAAAATGAAATCTTTTTGTACAGAATTATTGGATAAGGTATAATAAAATTAGTGGTTAGTAATGGGCGATCAGTTCATCCTGAAAATGGATCTTAGAAGAATACTGCAATGGCTTTTAAGTCAAAAACTGACAGAACAAGATTTGACTTGGCTTACAGAACAGCAAAATAGAAGGATAATTTGGAGTTGTTATAAACCATGGCCTTCGTACTCTTGGTCGGATAGCTATGCAGACTATAATCATGAAATAGCTTGCAGAATACAAGATATTTTAGATGCCAAGAAAGAACGTGAAAAAGTAGATTACAGATGGGCAGGGGGACTACCAAAATCATATGTAGTAGAGCTGGCACAAATGTTGCCAATTGAAGATCTTTCACAAAACAAAGTTGCTCTTGCAGGCAAAATTCTAAAACTCATACCATAAAGGGCCTAAACACCCTTTTTTTAATTTTGAAAAGAAATTCTAAATAAGATACAATACTTTAAGAGGAGTAAAATGCATCCATTTTATAGTGATGTCCTCCCGAAAATAGAAGAGTGGCTGCTAGAAGAACTTTCTGAGCGAGAAAAAGAAAGTTTTTCTAAAAAAACAGAAACACTAGTTGAATTAGCAGACAAGATAGCCACTATTTTAGAGCATTCAAGCAATGAAGAAATAGATAGGACTTTTCCCTTGTATCCCAAGAAAGACGAGATGGTTTTTATCAGAAGGGTAACCCGAAAAGCTGCAGAAAGAATGGGTATACCAAACCCAGACCAGCTCACTGACAAAGTCCTAACAGAGGCTATCTTAAAAATACTAAACAAAAATAGCCTCTCTGAATCCTCCCCAAAAGGCTCTATAGAACCTTATGACACTCATATTGGTTTTATACGAGCCATTTTTTTTTATCATTGCAAAACCAATAAAATCCTTTCTGCTTCTCTTTTAATAGCTTCGCTCTCGTAATCTGCCCCATGGTCTGAAGCTTTTTTGTACACAGGCTTTTTTTGATCTAAATGCAAATTGAAAACCAATTCTTTAGTTTTCAAACGAATTCTTAAATAAATATGAAATCTGGGATAATCATTTATGCTTATTGGATTGATAAAATTTAACTCTTGATTCTCTCTATATTCGCCAACTAAAAAATAACCAGCTTTTCTCATAAGCATTACAACATTGTTTCCTGAAAAATTTTCTAATACAAATCTCATTTTGTTTAATCTTATCATTTTTTCAAAAAAAAGAAGAAAGATTTTGAGTTCTTTCTTTTTAGGGTTTTAAGTGGCGTAGCTCTAATATTATTGCCGAATCTGCCTTAGAGTTCTTTCTCTCCAGTTCTCATATTGTTCAAAAGTAAGCTCTTGCCTTGTTTGATCTATTTGTTCTTGTAGATTGCTTTGGAAACCGCTCTTGATTATCTCTCCTTTTATGACCAGAGAGCCTGCTCCACTACCGTATCCTAGAATACCGATTTTTTGACCTTTTTTTGCCTGCTCTAAAATCGCAATTAAGCAAAGAAAGATTGCAACAGTATAAGGATTGCCGATGTAGGGATTGTATTTCAATCCTGGTTTAACTTTTTTCTCAAAGAAATCTTGGAATTCAGTGTCTTGTTTCCTGGTTTCATCAATTCTCTTTTTGTATTCATTGAACAATTGTGGATTTTCTACGCAATCTTCTATAGTAAGGTGCTTTTCTTCTCCGTACTTTTCGTGACGCCAGAACATTGCCATATACCACTCTACCATCTTGGTAAAGGGTGTATGGACTATGAAATAGTCTATCGTATCTCTTGTTGATTCGGATTCTGGATTCTTTGTTTTCCAGTCAGCAAAAGCCCGTTTTATGCATTTCAAGAAAGCAGGTTTAGTCAGGTCTCCATAAACATCGGGAAAGGGAGCAGTTCTGTGAGGAATCTTAAAGTCGTCTATGTCTTCAGCATACTGTCCGTAACGTAGATAGTCTAAAGCTACTAGCTCTGGGTTTATTTCTACTCTTATTGCTACAGCTGCACATCCTTCTGTCACCTCTGCCTTAGGTTCATTTTCTGGGTAGATAGAGCGATCTACTGCTATAACAACAGCAGGTTTGCCATTGTGAGCTACGCTATACTCGCAAGCCAAGATTAGGGCCTGGAGTCCTGCCAAACAAGCAAATTTTGACTGGACCGGAACAATAGTAAGTCCTAGTTTTCCTAAAGCTCTTATTGCCATTGGTTTAGACATGTCAGGATCTGACTCAGTAGCAAGAAAAATCCTCTTTACGTCTGAATAGTCTATTTGTTCAAGAGCCTGAATCACAAGCTCTTCCAAAGAGACATTGTAAGGGATTCTGGCTTCTAGTACTCCTAATCCTTTTGTGGCGTATCCTGGTGGTACTTCCCGTTCTTTGGCTATTTCTTCAGCTAGGATAAAGTGTTGAGGAATTGCTATTCCTATCCCACTTATCCCAACTTCAACTTCTGTCATTTCAAATTCTCCTACCTTATTACAAGGTGCTGCTTTTTAATCTATCATAATTAAAAATTCTTGACAAGATACCCTCTTAATGGTGTTCTATTTTATTAAATGCAATTGGTGTGATAGAATAAATCACATGAGACATAGAATTTTTATTGCTGTTAATTTGCCCAAAGAAATTAGAAAACAGCTTGTTAATTATCAGTCAAAATGGCCTGAATTGCCCATTAAATGGACTAAACCAGAAAATCTCCATATTACTTTAATTTTTTTAGGAGATGTTAATGACTCAGAACTTGTAGAAATCTGTAAAACTAGCAAAGAAATTATTGAACAACATGATTCTTTGGGAATAAATTTGAATGAAATTTGTTATGGGCCTCCTAAAAAAATGCCTCCTCGAATGGTTTGGGTTAAGGGAGAAAAATCTCAGGAATTGTCTGATTTAAAAAGAGATTTAGAATCAGCATTGTTGGAAAGAATAAATTTTCACCAAGAAAACAGGGCTTTTTCTCCACATATTACTTTAGGCAGAATTAGAACTTGGGATTGGAGTAAAATTGAACCCGAAGAAAGACCGGAAGTAAATGAAATCATAGATTTGGGTTTTGAAGTAGGATCTATTGATGTTATGGAAAGCGAATTAAAAAGAGATGGTCCAAAATATATTATATTAGAACCCTGTGTTTTAAAATGAAAATACATTTTATTGGTATTGGCGGAATAGGAATTTCAGCTTTAGTAAGATATTATCTTGAAAAAAAAGCTCAAATTAGTGGTTCTGATTTGATTTCATCTGAAATTACGGCTTGTTTAAAAGAAAAAGATGTAAAGCTCTTTATTGGAAAACATAAAATAGAAAATTTACCAGAAAATACTGATTTGGTAGTTTATAGTCCAGCTGTACCTAAAAATAATCCAGAAATTAAAAAAGCTAAAAAATTGGGAATAAAATGCCAAAGCTACCCAGAAGCTCTTGGAGAATTAACTAAACAATATTTTACTATTGCTATTTCAGGAACCCATGGAAAAAGCACAACCGCATCAATGCTTGGGCTTTTATTGGTTAAAGCCGGATTTGATCCAACCGTAATTGTTGGAACTAGATTAAAAGAATTTGGAAATTCCAATTTCAGAATAGGAAAAAGTAAATATTTAGTTATTGAGGCAGATGA
>JAUVYE010000020.1 GCA_030603245.1 bacterium
TTGCCAACAGAAAACTATGCCATTAAAACAGGCATCCATCCTATTACAGTGACTAAAAAGAACACAGCTTTCTTTAAGCGCCAGCAAAAAAGTTTGGGGCTTTCTTTTGATTGGAATCGGGAAATTAATACTACTGATCCAAATTATTATAAATGGATTCAATGGATATTTTTACAGTTTTTTAAAAAAGGGCTTGCTTATAAAAAAAAGATACCTATTAATTGGTGTCCTTCTTGTAAAATTGGTTTAGCAAATGAGGAAGTAATTGACGGTTGCTGTGAACGCTGTGATGCCAAAGTAACAAAAAAAGAAAAAGAACAATGGATACTAAAAATTACTAAATATGCCGAACGTTTAATTAATGGGTTAGATAAGGTTGATTATCCCGAGAGAGTCAAAATATTAGAAAAAGACTGGATAGGACGAGGTGAGGGATATGAAGTAGTTTTTAAATTCAAATCTCAAACCTCAGAATCTATCAATATATTTACTAGCAGATTAGATACTATTTTTGGTGCTACTTATCTGGTAATTGCACCTGAACATCCTGTTTTGGAAAAACTCAGGCCCCAAATTAAGAACTTTAAATCTGTTGAAAAATATATTGAAAAAACAAAAGGAAAATTAGAGAGAGAAAGAATTGCCAAGACAAAAGAGAAAGTCGGAATAAGATTGGAAGGAATCTCAGCCATAAATCCAGCTACTGGTAAAGAAATACCTGTTTTTATCGCTGATTATGTTTTAATGCATTATGGAACAGGAGCTATTATGGGAGTACCAGCTCATGACCAGAGAGATTTTGATTTCGCTCGAGCATATAATTTACCGGTGATTGAGGTTATTAAACCATATTCTCAAAAAGGAAAATTACCTAAAAAAGCATACTTAATTGTTTCTAATGGAAGATTTAAAAAAGCTTATGAAGGAGAAGGCATACTGATTAATTCAGGACGCTTTAATGGGATGGAATCAGGAAAAGCTTGTCAACGAATTGGCGATTTTCTGGTTCAAAAAGAAATAGCTAAAGAAGCAGTTCATTATAAATTGAGAGATTGGATTTTTTCTCGTCAACGCTATTGGGGAGAACCAATACCTCTTATTTTTTGCGAAAATTGTGCGGCTGAGATGAGAAAAAGAGTATCAAAAATTAAAGGCAGAAAGCCTAATAAAGGAGAATCATTAAACCCGGGTTGGATCACAGTACCTGAAAAAGATTTACCAGTAAAACTACCTAGAGTAAAGAAATATAAACCAACAGAAACAGGGGAATCCCCTCTAGCTGAAATTAAGCATTGGGTAAATACCAAATGTCCTAAATGTGGAGGTTCAGCAAAAAGAGAAACAGATACCATGCCGAATTGGGCAGGTTCAAACTGGTATTATTTGCGTTATTGTGATTCTAAGAATGATAAAAAGTTAGCCAGTTCAAAATTACTTCGGAAATGGATGCCAGTGGATTGGTATAATGGTGGGATGGAACATACTACCTTACATCTTCTTTATTCTCGTTTTGTTTATAAATTCTTATGGGATATTGGAATAGTGCCTAAGTCTGTTGGGCCTGAACCATATAAGAAACGAACCTCTCACGGGATGATTTTAGGGGAAGGATGTGTTAAAATGTCAAAATCTAAAGGAAATATCATCAATCCTGATGATGTGATAAAAGAATACGGAGCCGATACCCTGAGAGTTTATGAAATGTTCATGGGTCCTTTTGAGGAAGCAATTGCTTGGAATAGCAAAGGAGTGAAAGGAGCAAGGCGTTTCCTAGATAAGATTTGGAGATTGAAAGATAATGTAAACCAAAAATCAAGAATCAAAAATCAGGGATTTAAAAAACTGGTTCATAAAACGATAAAGAAAGTAAGCGACGATATTGAACACTTAAAATTTAATACAGCGATTTCTTGTTTAATGATTTTGGTAAACGAGATAGAAAAACAAGAAAATATTCCTTTGAAATATTATTCTTTGTTTTTAACTCTTTTAAGCCCCTTTGCCCCTCATCTGAGTGAAGAGATTTGGTCTGAATTAGGGCATAAAAAGAGTATTTTTCTGCATAAGTGGCCCAAATATGACCCAAAATTAATAGAAGAGGAAACTTTCACTTTAGTAATCCAAATCAATGGAAAGGTCCGTGATAAAATAGAAACAAATATTAATATTTCTGAGAAAAAAGCGGAAAAACTCGCCTTGTCTCAACAAAAAATCAAAAATTGGATTGGCCGAAATAAAATTAAAAAGACAATCTTTGTTCCGAAAAAATTAATTAATTTTGTTATATAAACTAATTTAATCTTATGGAGGAAATTCTTTCAGATAAAATTGGTAAAAAGATAATTTTACTTGGCAATGATGCCATACTAAGGGGAGCTTTGGAGTCAGGGGTTCAATTTGTTTCAACCTATCCTGGTACTCCGGCTTCAGAAATTGGGAATACTCTTTATAGAATTCAAAGTTCAAAATTTAAAATTAAGAATTTCTATTTTGAATTTTCAACTAATGAAAAAGTTGCTATGGAGGCAGGAGCAGGAGCTTCTTTTTCTGGTCTAAGGACTTTAGTGGTCATGAAACATTTTGGTCTTAATGTAGCTTCAGATTTTCTAATGCCCCTTGTATATTCCGGAATTAAAGGCGGAATGGTAATTGTTGTTGCTGATGATCCGAATTGCTGGAGTTCTGCCCAATCAGAACAGGATATAAGAGCGTTTGCCCAGTTAGCCCATATTCCAATACTAGAGCCATCTGATTCTCAAGAATGTAAGGATTTTACAAAATTAGCTTTTGAAATTTCTGAAAAGTTTAAAATTCCAGTAATGATTAGAGAAACAACAAGAGTAGCTTTGCAAAGCGGGATTGTTAAACTGGGCAAGATTATCCTAGGGAAAAGAAAGGGGAAGTTTGTTAAAAATCCTCATCAGTTTGTAACAATGCCGCCAAGGGTTTTGGAAATGAAGAAAGAACTTCTTGAAAAAATCAGGAGGATAAAAAAGGAAATTTCTGAAAAATCTCCTTTAAATAAAACCTATGGAAAAAACTCTAAAATTGGAATTATTACTTTTGGTGTTTCTTTTTTATACGCGATGGAGGCATTAAAAGATCTTAATTTAAATTTACCAGTT
>JAUVYE010000022.1 GCA_030603245.1 bacterium
AAATTACAATTAATACAATAACTGTAAAAACAAAACAGCTAATCCAAGGCATATAACTATTAATATAAGTAATTGTACCACAAACCTTTCCATCTTCTTTTCTGATTTCTTTTATTTTTTTTCCAATGTCTACACCAGTAATTTCTTCAATTATCTTACGGTTCTTTTTCTCCGCTAAGGTTAAATCTAATAGATCTGACCACAAGTTTATTGGTATTAAAACCAAAAGAGTAACTAATAGATATCTAACAAGATTTGTTATGCCAAAAAGTGTTTCATTAAATGTTGCTATTACTAAAAAGGCAGCTGCCAATGTGCTAACAATAGACAAAATGCCAGCTTTCCTATTGATTATGTTTAGCATTATATCTAGTTGAGATTTTAATCTTTCCATCTTCTCATAAATTGTTTTATTAATATTATGTTCTTCCATACAGTAAAAATACCACTTATTTGTTTTAAAAACAAACTAATTTAAAATAAAAACCACCCATTGATGGGCTTTTTGATTAGAAAACGCCTCTCGGTCGCTCGAACCGAGCTCAAGCCTGCTCTGGCGCTAGGAATCGAACCGAGGTCTTTCGGTCCTCAAACTACATTCAACGATGCTGCGGGTCGTGGACGACATTCGAACCTGTTTAATTGGTTTTTCTTAATCTCAAGTACATATTTTATCCAAAGCAGAAATCAATTTTTCTTTTAAGTCGTCCAAGTTCTCATATAGGATGATAGTAGTATTGGGCATCCCTTGAGCAAGTTTTGTAATTTTCTTTTTTCTTTGAAGTAAAAGAATTCTTTTTAATCCTAAATTAAAAGAAAGACCGATTTCAATTCCAACTCCATGACTTAATTCAGAAACTTCGGCAATTATTAAATCAGACGACTTTAATTGCATAAAATCTCTATCAAAAATCTCTTTTGGGCTTCCCCCAATTTCAAAAATAAAACTTTCTAATCCTTTTGACTTCACTATCTTTTCTATTTCTGGAAGTAAATCAAGTTTATTATTTGTATGGGTAACTGGACATGTAATATAGGCCTTCATATCTTATAGATTAAATTTTCTTTTTACTTCTTCAAACATATCTTTGTAGATATGCATGCTGACCGAGAAATGAGTATAGGTGCCTGTTTCTACTCCAAGTTCTTTGGCCATATATTTTTGCAAAGCAGTGAAGGCATAAGCATTTTCTGGCCAGGCATTATACAAGTCGTTGGTTTTCATAACCACAAACATATGTAATTTTCCGTCTACCAATTGAGGATAAAACAAGAGAACGCAAGGCGAGGAAGTATCTTGCCTCTTGGGACCAAACTTCATCAGATCCCGAAAGGGAATCCAAGTATGCATTACCACGGTTCTTCTGGTTGGATCTCTCTTTAAAATTTTAATGGCTTTCTCCACCTGGTCAATTCGCTGCACCACGCATTTTCCATCAGGAGAAATCTTTTTCACCTCCTCTCGCAATTCCTCCTCAGAATCAGTCAGGCTTGGCAAAAAGGCTCTGACTTTACAGTCGGGATAACACCTCAATCTTGAATAATAGGTATAATCAAAACTGTTCTCTTTTTCTTTTCCCGAGCCCTGTAAAAACTTTTTAGCATAATCATCAGCTTGTTCTTTGTTAGCACTGGCTTTATCGCTTAGCCTGGGTTCTAAAAAGGGCTCTGAAACCTTAATTATTAAAGGTAAATCTCTGGTTTCTATCTGATACTCTGGAGCCTGGACATAGCGTGAATGCCCTTCTTTCATTATTAAAGTACAGGCCTTTTCCCAGGCCTCACCTAAAGTTTTAGCAGTAATTATTTTTGTTTCGTACATAGTTTTAATCGAACCAGTCGTTTTCACTGACCGGTTCTTTTTTTCCTTCACTTTTTTTCATCTTAAATTCTTGGTCCTGCTCATAATTCGAATTGTTACGCAGGGCAAACTCGGCTTTCTGAAGCTCTCTGGCTAAATACATTGAGTGTTCTGATTTCTGTTCAAAATCCCCTATCAAGTCAAGGTTGGCAATTGTCTTGCAAATATCTTCTGCTGAATCTCCGATTATTTTGTTCTTAAGTTTATTATCTCGGTAGTGTTCAATCAACAGCTTGTTTCTCGCTCTATCAATGGAGATAACGAAAAATCCCTTAGGGTCAGGAATCCAGTCAGGGCAAGGATGAGCTTCTATTTCCTTAATTTGTTTAATTTTAATTGCCTCTGCCTTAAATCCTTCCTTTCCTTTGCTCAAAAGTTCATCTATGACATTTCCAATCCTTTGAGAATCAATCTCTCCCATAAGATTTATAGGGGTAATTTGTTTTCTAAATCTATCAATTAGTTCTCCGCTAATACTTTTTAAATATGGCATATTGCCCTTGGCTCCAATAATTCTTTTTTCCTCATCAACTCCGTTTTTGATTAAACTTTCAATGGCTTGAGCCACAAAATGTCCTTTTGATGGCTTTCCGCAAAGAACCAAATACCTGACACTAGGATTAGAAACAATATTTTGAATTATCTTTTCAATGCCAATATTTTCAGTAACACACTTTCCAATGATAGCCACCTTTTCCATGTCTACCTTGATTCCTTCAACCGTGGCATTGGTACAAATAGCTATGGAAGATTTCTTGTTTCCCAAGACGTATCTTCCCTCAACCGGTGGCCAGTTTTTGAGGTCTTCTGTCATGAGCTCTTGTCAATTATTTTTTAAATTCTCGATTTATTCTGCTAGCTTCGGGTGATTTCTGCTTAGCGTATTTCTGAGCTTTCTTTTTTGAATAAGGGGTCTCACAAGGAGAAGAAAGGGTTTCAAAAGTCAGGGCGCAAATTCGCATTCCCGAATACAAAACAACTGGCATAATTCCCAGATTACTAAGTTCCATCACCGCTTTTCCTTGCCAGCCTGGGTCAAAACGGGCTGCCGTTGAATGAACGATCACCCCCAATCTACCAATGGAACTTCTGCCATCAAGTCGAGCCATTAAGTCAGTACTTAAAGTTATCTCCTCTTTGGTGATTGCTAAAACAAACTCTTTCGGCTGTAATATAAAAGGAGCATCGTCCTGTA
>JAUVYE010000008.1 GCA_030603245.1 bacterium
TTCACGTTAAGGAAAGGTCCTGCTGAAGGACCACAGGCAGACACAGATTTAACGGTCACCATCACCGCCGATGACACTACGGGGAATGATTCAGTCAACTCATTTGCTGTAGTCGCTGGTGACGTTCTCACCATGATGATAGAGCCCCTGAATGGGCCTTCGGCGACACCCCGTGCCGTCTGGGGTATGACATTCGTAGCTGACACCAATGGCGAGAGTATCGTACTTGGTGGAACTAGATGGGATCTTGACGCTGTCGCCACAGAGTACAACCATCTTACAGGTTACGATGATGACATTTGGACCTCCACCGAAGCTCAACGCTACCAATTCGGTCAAGTCTGCACAGTGAAGAAACTCTATATGCTATTATCCACTGCTCCTGGGGCTGGTAGCTCTTATGATTTCTCTATTCGGATAGCTGGAACAAACGTTGTCACGCTTCAGATTAGTGGTGATACAGCAGTCACAGGAAACTCTGGGGCACTTGAGGATACTGTTGCGATCGATGAGTATGTGAATTTGCAAGTCGTTCCAAATAGCTCACCGAACATTGCTGACGCCTACTGGGGCTTTGTCTCCTACATAGAACCAGAAGGAGGGTCTACTACCTATACTTTAGGAACAGGTGCTGAGACACTTAATACTACTGGATATATGAAGGTTGGTGATGGGGTACACGAACTGATAGTTACAGCTGATACAAATAATCCGGATTTAAACGTTACCGGCAATTTCACAATTTCAGCTGATGCCACGTTTGTCGCTTCAAGTTCTGCCACCTTTACAGTAGACGGCAACTGGTCAAATTCCGGAACTTTCACGGCTAATGGGGGAACCGTCACTTTTGAAGGAGCCAATCAACTCTTTGCTGGATCCAGTACTACCACTTTCTATTACTGGTATATCACCGGATCTACTGCCAGAACTGTTACCTTTACGGCTGGCACCAACTGGGCTGTGGCTAACAGTGGCAAAATGAACTGGTCTGGAGAAGATTTAGGACAAACCTTAACTATTGTATCAAGCAGTCTTGGTACTGACTGGAATCTGGTTGTTGGCACTAGTCCTATTTTTGATATTTCCTATGTTATAGTTTCTAACAGTAATGCCAGTGGAGGAACACAAGTTGATGCTTCAAATGGAACTAACAGCGAGGGAGATTATCCTAATCAAAACTGGAATTTCGGTGTTGCTGGCATCACTATTTCTGGTAGGGTTTGTACTGCTGAACCCTGTACTGGTTCTAATGGAAGCTCAGTTTGCGATGGCGAAGCCGCCAATGTTGGTTTGAGCGTTGAGGGCGGTACACCCACTTATGTTGATTGCGATTCAGGTACAGGAGCTTTTCTTTTTTCCACAGTTACCATTTCCAGTAGTCAAACAGCTACTTTATTTATAAACGAAGAAACTCAAGATGCTACCTTAGTAATGGTAGTGGCTAGTTCAAATATTAATGATGCTGATTTTTACGAGAATAAAATTGTTGTTAGAGCAGAAACAGGCACAATTGGTACAACCGAAATGGCAAAATATGACAGTGATGACCAAGTAAATGACATTCGTTTTCAAGCAGTAGCTAATACCAGTGTCACTGTAGAAGCTAGTCACGAACTCCATATCTGGACCGGAGACACTTTTCAACCAGGCGGTACAGTCACTACTACTCCTTCAGGTAGTGATATTCACATAGATAATAATGCTACCTTTACAGCAGGGGGCGCTATTTCTTGTGGGGGTTCTTGGACAGCTGACACAAGCACCATCTTTACCCATAATGATAATAGTGTTACCTTTACTTCCACTTCAACTGAGACAATTGCCACCAATTCTCAAAATTTCTATAACGTAATCTTTAATGGTTCAAGCGGTCAATGGACTCTCCAAGATGCAATGAATTTGACCAGTAATTTAACAACCACAGAAGGAACCTTAGCTTTAAATGATCAAAATCTAACAGTTAGTGGTGGAGCCATTACTGGCACTAACGGTTCCATTACTTGTACAGGTTGCACAACTGGAACCACTGATCTTTCTGGAGCAGGTAATTTAGGACCAACAGGTAGTGGAACCTATATTTTCTATGATTTAACCTTATCTGGTTCCACAGCTATTACTACCTTAGTAGGAAATATTACAGTAAATAGTGATGTTTCAATAGGAACTGATAGAACATTAGCTTTAAATGATAAAAACTTAGATGTCAAAGGTGGTGCTCTTACTACCACCACCACAGGTTCAATTACCTGTTCTGGCTGTACTAGCGGAACAGTAACTATTTTGGGAACTGGTGATTTAGGTGGAGGAGCAAGCCCTATTGCTTTTTATGACCTTGATCTGGGTGATAACACCGAGACTGGAACAACTACTGCTCTATCAGATTTCACTGTTCTTCATATTTTTTCTATTGAAGGCAGCACTAACAAACATGTTTTCAATACTGGTAGTAAAACCGTTACTTTGTCAGGAACTGGAACTGGCGCTTCAAAACCCTTTACAGTTAATGGCACGTTAGATGAGCAAACAAATTCTACGATTGAATATACGGGCAGCACCGTTTCTTCAACTGACGTGACATCTGAAACTTATTGGCACTTGAAAATTAATGGCACGGATACTTTTATTGCTGAAAGTAACCCTTTAAATGTAAATGGAAATCTAGATGTTACTGATGGCACTTTTAATTTAGATACCAATGATCCAGTTACTACCGTTGCCGGCAATGTTACGGTTGCCAATAGTGCTTCGGCTGTTTTGACTGCCAGCGCTTCTGCTGATTTCAACGTTGGTGGTTCTTGGTTAATCGGAGCTTCTGGTGTTTTTAACGCCAGTGGCGGAACAGTAACATTTAATTCTTCAGCTGGCAGCGAAACCATTAATAGCGGCGGTGACAGTTTTGCCAAGATTGTTTTTGATCATTCTAGCGGTGACTGGGAAATTTTAACTAACAATTTAACTGCTACTGTTAATTTCAATTTAACCAATGCTACTGCTTTTAATGCTACCAGTCGAACTATTACTGTTCAGGGTGAGTTTAAAAATGATGTTGGCGGAGCAGCCACTACTTGGACTGGTTCAACCTTAATTTTAGACGGTACTGGTTCTTACACTATAAATACTACTAAAAACGTTGGTGGAGATGTTTATGCCACTTTTGAGGTTAGTGCTGGTCAATATATAAGAATGTGGGATTCTTCAGCTTCTACTTATACAATTAATGGCACTCTGTATTCTATGGATCATGCTGCTACAGATGGCAGTCTTAATATCTGGGGAGCTTACAGTGTTCCTTCTACTAGCACTGATTATTGGTCTTATGCTACAGATTTTGATAATACTGGTGTTACTAGGCAGTGTAATGTTACGATTGAATCCGGGGCTTCAATCACAGTCGGTTCAGGAACAAGTTTAGAAATAAAAGGAGGAACTGCAGTCTCAGGTGATAAAACGACAATAACTTATGAGCCAGCTTCTGGTTCTTGGGATCTTGATAACGATACAGGCAGTGGATTAACTTTTCAAGAAGCTAAGATTGATTACATGAAAGTTAATGCTGGGACAATAACAGTTTTAAATACGGTTTTGGATGGAACAGGTACACCAGTTGCTCCAACTGAAGGTGCAACTCTAAATGTTGATTGGTATTTAGGGGTTCATTTGGTTCATGCCACTAATTTAACTGATATTCAAACTGATAACAATACGGATTTAGTTATTTCAGAAAATTCAGGCACACCCCAGCAAACTGTTTGGAAATATTTATCTGGCAGCTGGGGTTCAGCAGATGTTCAGAAGGAAACCGGAACCGGCATTAATGGTGAAATTCCTCAACCAGGAAGTGATGGGGCAATTAGAATTAGAGAATATTCTCGAACTTCGAGTGGCTATACTTTCTACTACTATAATCTCTATGTTAAATGGCAAGCAAGTTATGGCGAATATGATTATTTCAATCGAGTAGGAAGAGAAAAATATGTCACTTCTTATTATAATACTGACGGCCATGACTATATTATTGGTGACAGTGGTGATTATGATTGGCACAGAGAAAATATTACCTTAAATAATACTGAGCCCACTTTAGATGATCCACCCGATGATGGTACTTTCTATTGCGGTTTGAGGCCTGGCTTGGAATTTACAATTGTTGATAGCGACGAAGATGTTCCTCCATCTTTGGAACTCGGCACTTTAGACTCACCCAATTATACCAGCACTGATTATGCTGACTTAAAAGTAACCACCAGTGCTAATCATGGCTATATTGTTACAGCCTGGGCTGTTACCTCTTATCCTCCTCATGTTCTTCGTCACAATGTGCATTCAGACACCCATTATATCCAAAACTTTTATGGTACTTATACAACTCCTCAAACCTGGGAAGATACTGACTATTGTATTGATGATGATAATTATTGCGGTTTTGGCTACACTTCCAATGATCTTTTGGTTGATGGTTCCAATCTTTATTCTAGTGGAACAAAATATGTTCAATTTCCATCTGAAAGTTTAGGATATCGGGTGAGCGACTATGATCAGCCAGTTTCAGCCTCTCAATCTGGTGGAACTTATCAGATAAAGGTTAGGGCTTCAGTAAAAGAGACTCAACTTGCTGGCGATTATTCAACTACTATTGTTTTTATTTGTACTGCTCAGTACTAATTTATGCTTATGATTAAAAAACTTATAATTTTAATAATTAGTTTTATGTTCTTTATTTCAATACCTGTTAGTAGGGAAGTAGAAGCTAAGGGAATAAGTATTTTTGTTTCGCCGCCAGTTTTTGAACTGGAACTTAAACCAGGTGAAAATTATAAAGACGAAATCCATTTATTAAACAAAAGCGAACTGGCCTTGCCAATAGAAGCCCGGGTGGTTAATTTTTCCACGTTTGGAGAAATGGGTAGTATGGACTTTGACTTGGGAGAAGAAGATATTAGTATTAACCCCAGGAAATGGATAAAAATAGAAAAGCCCAATTTTATCTTAGAACCCAATGAATCAGAAAAGGTTAAATTTGAAATTAATTTACCAGAAAACGCTGAGCCAGGTGGCCATTACGCTACGATTTTATTTGAGCCAAAGCTTCCATCTTTCTATTTTGAAGAAAAGGTTTTAAAAACTATTCCCCAGGTTGGAGTTTTATATCTAATTTCAGTTAAAGTTGAAGGATTGATTGAACCAGAAACACCCTTAACAGTTGTTGAATTTAATATCCCGGAAAACTTACACTTAAAAAGATTAGAGAATTTTCTGGTTGGTTTTGTTGGTTTATTCACAGAGGTAATAGCAGCTGAAAAACAAGCCTTTTCAATCGTTGAAACAGGCCATTTATCATTTACCTTAAGAATTCAGAATAATGATATTTATCATGTTAAACCCAAGGGAAAGTTGTTAATTTTGACAGGAAGCGATAAAATAGCAGGAGAAACAGAAATTACTGAAACTACTATCCTACCCGGGAAAATTAGACAGTTTCCAGTAGAGTTTAAACCTGAATTGCCTGAGAAACTAGAAAAATATCTACCAGCATCTATTTCTAATTTTATTACCAGAAATCTTCTTTTCGGAAACTATAGAGCTAGTTTGCGTCTAACAACTGAAAAAAGTACAATAGAAGAAGATATTGAATTTTTTGCTTTTCCTTGGAAATTTGGGTTATCCGCAGGCTTTATTCTTGCCTTGACATTGTTTTTTCTGATAAAATACAAAAAGAGAATTAAATCAGCTGTTTTAATAATATTTCGTGGAATTAAAATCAAAAAAAATTCATAAAGGTCGTGCTAATAAAAATTAGCAATTAAAAAGCATTAAATAAAAAAAAGAAAAGATAAATGGCAAAACAGATAAAAAAATACGGGAAAAAAGCCTTAATTTTTGGTTTAATTTTGGTATTAGTGGCAATGTATGTGACTATTCCTTCGGCCCAAGCGACTACATACTTAACCAAAGAAAGCGACACCCTTTCTGATTCAAGACCAACCATATTAGCAAATCATGATATAAAGTTTCTGATGACTGCTACTATAGCTGAGGATGAAACGGTTACTGTCAAATTTAATGACTATACTTCTGGTGGGACCATAACTGTAATTGGAGATTGGGACATTAGTTCTGATGAAGATGGAGACGGAGAGTATGATAATCCTTTAACTCCGACTACTCACTGGACATTTACTAGTGCAGCAATAGACACAGCTGATCCGGTCTATACCTTTACCTTTACCTCAGCTGGAGCAACTGCTATTGGTAGTGATAAATATATACAAATAGAATTTACCAATGGTACAGATAAATTACCTAATCCTGCTGTCGGATCTAAAAAAATAGATATTGCCGGCACTTTTGGTCCCGATGAAATTGGTGTAATCTATGTTTACATTATTGCCGGAGTGACGGTTTCTGCTACAGTATCAGAATCCTTGACCTTTGCCAGAGTAGGTCTGGCTGCTGCTGCTTGTCTCAACGATACCGGGACAATTGATTCTACGATAAATACTTCAGGAGATGCCGATACAGTTCCTTTCGGAACACTGGGTAGTAATTTCACGGTTGCCTGTCAAGAGTTAACCGTGACAACTAATGCTGCTAACGGTTACGTGGTTACAGAGCAAGAAGACGATCAATTGAAATTTAATGGTACAACTTTTGCGGATTGTGTTTGCGATGCTAGTGCCTGTCCAGATGCTAATAGCAATGCTGCTGTCTGGACAGATACTTCAACTGTTTCTGGTTTTGGTCACGGTTGCGAAAAATCAAGTGGTGATGGTGTTGTCTGCGCAGCTGCCTACGATGTTTGGGGAGTGGGTAAATATTACTACCGACAGTTTGCCTCAATTGCTGACGCTGACACTGCTCAAACTTTAATGAGTTATACTACTGGTGCGCCGACCATAGACCATGTGGCGATAATTCACTACAAGATTAAAAAATCTGGCACTCAGGCAGCTGGTACTTATCAGAACGCGATAGTTTATATTGCCACACCGACCTATTAAGCCATAGAACCTTAAAGGATTATTTTTAACGGATTATTTAATGAAAGGAATAAAACTCCTGATTTTAATAGTTAGCATAATGGGGGGGGTGATTTTAATTAACACAGCTTCTGCTCAAAAAGGAGAAGTTGGAATTAATATTTCACCTCTTACTTTTGAATTAACGGCAAATCCAGGAGATGTTTTGACTAACAGGCTCAAAGTTTATAATCCGACAGAAAGTGTTATTGGAATAAAAATGGAAGTTGAGGATTTTGCCGTAACCGGAGAGATGGGAGAGGTAATAATTGAGCCGGCTGAAACTGAAACTTATTCTTTGGCTGGGTGGATAACTACCGAACCTATTGAATTTACTTTAGGACCAAGAGAACAAAAGTTTGTTGATTTTACCATTAATGTTCCAGAAAATGCTGAACCAGGTGGCCATTACGGTTCAGTTTTAGCTTCTACTGTTGGAGCTATTGGTGAGGAGATTATTGGAACTACAATAGCTCAAAAAGTAGGAGCCTTGGTTTTACTAACAGTAGCTGGTGAAATAAAAGAAAGTTTAGTGGTTAAAGAATTCTCTGCCCCTTCTTTTTTAGAAACAGGACCAGTACCATTTATAATCAGGTTTGAAAATACTGGAACTGTTCATCTTCGCCCTCGAGGCTTTGTTGTTATTACCGATTGGCGAGGTAAAAAAGCAGCTGATGTTGAATTTCCTCAATTAAATGTTATTCCGGGAGCTGTCAGAAAAATTGAAACTTCTTGGCAAAATAAATGGCTTTTTGGAAAATATACCGCTATGTTAGTCGGAGGCTATGGAACAACCAATACTCCCTTTAATCCACCAGTTTTAACATTTTGGGTTTTTCCATGGAAGATTGTGTTGGGAGTTTTCTTAATTCTATTATTGGTTACCTTTTATTTTTATAAGACCAGAAAAAGATGGAGATTAGCTTTGAGAATTCTTATTAAAGGAGAAGAAACTTAACGCTATTAATAATTGCTAATGAAAAATCGTTCAAAGTTTAAAATGAGCGGTTTTTTTTGTATAATAAGAAAATGAGAGAATTTAAGATTTTACTATTGGTTATAATTTTACTTTTTTTTCCAGTTTTAGTATGTGGTCAATCACTTCCAGATATCAATATTTCTGCTACTGTTGAAGAAATTGGTCCTGAGCCACCTCCATCAGGAGGTGGAGTAATTAGTTATGCCACTGTTGTTTTTGAGGGCAGAGCTTATCCTGGAGCATTTTTAACTCTTTTTAAAAACAATATAGTGGCTGCTACCTTTGTTGCTGAATCTTCGGGTCTATTCAGAAAAGAATTGACTGGTATTGCTGGTGGAATTTATAGTTTTGGTATTTTTGCTGAAGACACTGAAGGCAGAAAATCAGTTACCCTAAGTTTTAGCATTAGTGTCTTGGGGGGAAAGAAAACAACGGTTTCAGGTATTTTTCTTTCGCCCACAATTTCTCTAACTCCAACCCAGGTTGAAATAGGTGAAAATGTTAATATTTCTGGTCAGGTTTTTCCAGAAAGCCAGGTTAATATATTTATTTCTTCAAACGAAATGGTTAAAGAGACCAAGGCTTCCAGAAAAGGCAAATGGAATTATCAATTAGACACCAGCATTTTGGAAATAAGCGAACACGAGGTAAAATCTATGGCTCTTTTTGGAGAAGGAGAACAAAGCCCGTTTTCCCAGACGCTTTATTTTTTGGTTTTGGAAAAAGGAGCTATTGTCTGTCAGGGAGCTGATTTGAATTTTGATGGAAAAGTTAATATTATTGACTTCTCTATCTTACTCTATTTTTGGAACGAAACCCAACCTAGCAATCGTTGTGCTGATATAAACTTTGATGGCATAGTCAACATCTTTGATTTTTCAATAATGATGTATTGGTGGGGAGGATAATATCCGTACCTTACGGTTTATGTTAAAATTGGATAAAAGAGTAAAAAAATCACTATGATAATTTTTAAACCGAAAAAATCAATTTTCTTGCTTCCATCAATCTTATTTCTTTTGTTTTTTGTTTTTTCATTCTGTGAAGCAGCCACTCTTTACTTGATACCTCAATCACAAAACATTTATCAGGGCGATTCTTTGATTATTGATCTGTGCATAGATACAGAATCTGAAGAAATCAATACTGCTGAAGTTAATTTAAACTTTTCACCTGATTTGTTTGAAATTATTGAATTCAATAAAGGTGATTCAGTTTTTACTCTTTGGCCAGAAGAACCAGAATTAAAAGACAATATTATCTCATTCACGGGTGGAGTGCCAGGAGGGTTTCAAGGAACAGGTTCTCTTTTAAAGATTAATCTTAGAGCAAAAGAAACAGGCCAGACCACTATTTTCTTTAAAAATGATTCAAGGGTTTTATTGAATGACGGTGAAGGAACTTTAGCAGAACTGAATTTGTCAGAAGGAAATTACGAAGTTTCTAAAAAACCAGAAGGATTAATAGTTATTTCTTCTAGAAACTGTCCTGATCAGAATAAATGGTATAACTCAAAAACTCTTCACATTCACTGGGATTTGATTGAAGGAGCAGAATATAGTTATCTTTTAAGCAGGGACCCATTAGCTGAACCAGACGAAACAGTAGATAAGCCAGAAGGCGAGCTTATGTGGATGGGAGACATGGAATACGATTTAAAAACTGAAGGAGATGGAGTTTATTATTTTGCTCTGCGATCAAGATTGCCGAATGAAGATTGGAGTAAAGAGGTTAGCCGTTTCAGGGCAATGATAGACAGTACGCCGCCTCAAGATTTTAAGCCCGAAATTGGACAGGAATCCTCAGTTTTTGAAGGGAAATATTTTTTAAGTTTTGCCACCACCGATAAAACATCGGGCATAGATTATTATGAGGTTAGAGAGGGGAAAGGGGATTGGAAGATAGCAGAAAGCCCTTATTTATTAAAAGACCAGAGCTTAAAAAGCAAAATACTTGTTAAGGCAGTAGATAAGGCCGGCAATGAGAAAATTGCTGAAATTTCACCACTACCTAAATATTTTACATATGAGACAATTCTTTTGATTTTAATTGGAATAGCAGTAGCTTTATGGCTGATTAAGAAAATAAAATCTCAAAAATTTAATAGACACAAATGAAAAAAGTATTTTTAACTTTTCTCGTTTTAACCTTTTCTTTTTTAACAGCTTTTGTCAGTCAGGCTCAGAGCGCTTCTTTTTATCTTGCTCCTTCTAGGGGAACGTTTTTTGTTGACAGTACTTTTGATGTTTCGGTTTTTGTTAATACTGGAGGAGAAGACGTTAATGCAGTCCAAGTAGATTTAAAATTTGATCCAAAAAAACTCCAAATTACCAATCCTACTGCCGGAAAGTCTTTTATTGAGGTTTGGGTTTCCCAGCCCAGCTATTCTAATACCAATGGCTCTATGTCCTTTATCGGGGGGGTGCCCACTCCTGGTATTAATACCTCGGCTGGTCTAGTTTCTACGATTACATTCCGAGCCATATCTCCTGGCGAAACCACAGTTTTATTTTTACCAAGTTCCAAGGTTTTGCTAAACGATTCCGAGGGGACAAATATTTTGAGCTCAATGAGTAGAGGAGTCTATAACTTAATAATTGCACCGCCAGAGGGCCCTAAGGTTTTTTCTCCAACTCATCCCGACGTAAATAAATGGTACAAAAACAACAATCCCACTTTTTCCTGGGAAAAGGAAGAGGGCGTAACTGATTTTAGTTATAGCTTTGACCAAGATTCAACCGGAGTTCCTGATAATAATTCAGAAGGAAGTCATACTTCGGTTAGTTTTAGCAGTATGGAAGATGGGATATGGTATTTTCACGTAAAATCAAAAAAATCTGAAGTTTGGGGAGGGGTAAGTCATTATTTGGTTCGGATAGATACTACTCCTCCAGCATCATTTCCTCTAACCGTTAGACCATCTGCCAAAACCACAGAAAAACAACCCTTAATTTTTTTTATTACCACTGATGCTTTTTCTGAAATAGATTATTATCGAATAAAACATATTGATATTACTCCAGAAAGAAAAGAAGAGGCGACAGGGTTTTTTGCAGAGGCTACCAGTCCTTACAGACTTAATCCTTTAGAGATTGGGAAATATTTGGTAGTGGTGAGAGCTTATGATAAAGCAGGGAATTATAGGGAGGGAACGGTTAATATTCAAATTTTTCCAGAAGGAATATCAATTACAAAAAGAGGCATTCAGTTTAGAGAATTTCTTATTCCGTGGTGGATATTAATTTTGGTTTTGATAATTTTGATAATTATAATTATTTTCATTGGATTTCGTTTTTGGAAAAAAAACAGATCCGTGTTTTTGTCAGAAAGAATAAGTTTAAAGAAGCGGAAAGAAAGAATAGAAGACCAACGAAAAAAGATGTTAAGCGATAGAAACAAATGATTAAAAATAAATTATTAGTCTTATTAGGCATGTTGACCTTAATGATTTGGTTGCCTTTTGAAATAAGCGCGCATGAAGCTTCTTTTTATGTTTTACCCGAAAGCGGAAATTATGAAATTGGTCAATCTTTTAGAGTGGATGTTTTAATTAACAGCGAAGGTGTTTCTCTTAATGCTTCCCAGGCAACTATTCATTTTCCGACTGATAAGTTAAAAGTAATAGACATTTCAAAAAACAACTCAATTTTCTCTCTTTGGACCCAAGAACCTATTTGGTCAAATTTACAAGGAACAATTTCCTTTGGTGGTGGTTTGCCCAATCCTGGTTTTAGGGGACCGGCTGGAAAAGTAATTTCAATCACTTTTCAAGGAAAATCAAAAGGAGAAGCGAGAATATATTTTAAAGGGGAAGCAATTTTAGCCAATGATGCTTGGGGGAGTAATATGTTTTCTTTTAGCCGAGAAGGGAATTATTCAATTTTTGAAACAAGGCCTCCAGAAGTTGAGAAAGTGCCGGCTGCCCCAGAAATTAGCTCCTCAACCCATCCTAATCTGAATAAATGGTATTCAAATAGCAATCCGAAATTTCAATGGAGGGTTAGTTCGGACATTATTGCTGTGAGCTTTGAACTTAATCAAATGTCTGTTTTTGACCCCGGCAATATTTCTCAGGGAATATTAGATTCAAAAGTTTTTGAAAAAATTGACGATGGAATTTGGTATTTCCACCTCAAGCTTAAAAATGCAATTGGCTGGGGTGTAGTGTCTCATTTTAAAGTTCAAACTGATACGAAAGCTCCTGATCCTTTTGAAATTGTAGTTGACAATGAAGGAGATCCAACCAATCCCTATCCTTTTTTATACTTTGAGAGTCAAGATGATGGTTCTGGTATAAGTTACTACGAAATTAAAATTGGGACAGGTGATGTTTTCAAGTTGTTTGAAGTTGAAACCAATCCTTTTCAAATGCCCTGGCAAGCTCCTGGAGTTCATGTGGTAATAATTAGGGCAATAGATAGGGCTCAAAACTTTACTGAAAGCAATACAGAGGTAAAAGTAGAATCAATTCCTGCGCCTGAAATTACTGTTTGCCCCTCAGTTTTTACTTCAGGAGAAGAAGTAATGTATGTTGAGGGAACTGCTTTGCCCAGTTGTGAAGTTTTAGTGTTTTTCAAAAAAAATGAACAACTTATTAAAGAATGGCAGGTTGCTTCTAAGGAAACAGGAGATTGGTTTGTGATTGAGGATGGTTTAATCAAGTCTGGATTATATAAAATTACTGCCAGAACAAAGAATGCCAGTGGAGCCATAAGTCAAGAATCTTCTCCTTGTTTTGTTAAGGTTATTCTTTCGGGAGTGGCCATCGGGTCTTGGATTATAGAATATAAAATTTTAGCATTGATTGTTTTAATCATTTTTATCATTGTTTTGACTGGGATTTTCTATCTTTTATTAAAAGTCCGCAAAATCCAAAGATTAATTAAAAAAGAAGCAAAGGATTTAAAAGAAAAGTTTTACAAAGAATACAATGAGCTTCAAGCAGACATCGAGGCAGAGCTGGAAGAGTTAAAAAGGAGTAGGGGAAAGAGAAAAATTACCGAAGAAGAAGAAAAGAGAGAGAAGGAACTTTTAAAAAACCTGAATGATGTAAAAGATGTTTTGGAGAAAGAATTAAAAGATATTGAGGAAATAAAGTAAAAAACAATAAAACAAAAACCCGTCCTTAGGCGGGTTTTTTTGATTGAAAGTATTTCTTAATAAAAATTTTAGCTTTCTAAGATTTCAATGTATGTTGTTTTAGCTCCAAAATTGAGTGCTTGATCATATGATGGAAACCAAATATCAACATGATAATAACCCTTGGTGTAATGCATTCTGTCTTCTACTATAAAAATCTTGTTGCCATATAATTCAGGTATTTTTACTTTTGTGCCAAAGGCTAAAAGATTATTAGCTATAATACCATCTCTTACTTCTGTTCCAGCTGCTGTAACAAAAGGAGTGCTGTCAGTTTGCCAGGGCGAACTTGAATAAGCAGTAATAATTACTTTTATGCTTGGATTATCAGGATTAGAAATAAAAAGACTACTTACTGGCAAGAGACTGTTTTTTTCAATAGTAGCCAAACTTTCTGACATTTCCTGGAAAGAAGATATAATCAAACTATTCTCATTGCTTTGAGTTTTTGATTCTAAAACAGGCGAAATACTGATAAAAGCCCCTAAAACTAATAAGATAATTAAATGTTTTATACTCATTTTAAAACCCCTAACTTAGGGGTTTTAAGATTGTATCTTGTTTGCGGGATAGTGTCAAGGTTTTGTGCTATTGTTTGAGCGGGTGAAGGGAATCGAACCCTCTTCTCAACCTTGGCAAGGTTACATAATAACCGTTATACGACACCCGCAACTTTTGTGCCGCGGGCCAGACTTGCACTGGCTACCTCAACTTTTTCAGAGTTGCGCTCTACTACATGAGCTACCGCGGCCTAACTAAATGATAAATAATTATTAATTAATAATCAATATTGTGGGCAATGCAGGATTTGAACCTGCGACCTTCTGAATGTAAATCAGACGCGCTGCCACTGCGCCAATTGCCCATTTGGTGCGCGGGAGAGGATTCGAACCTCCACACCCATAAGGGCACTAGCACCTCAGGCTAGCCTGGCTACCGTTACAGCACCCGCGCTTATATTATTTTTTATTTTTTTTATTTCTTTTCTTTCTCTGGTTTCTCTTCAACTGGTTTTTCTTCTGTTTCTTCCTGAACTGACTCTTTGGTTTCTTGAATAACCGGTTGCTCAAAGTCTACTTTTTTTAATCTTGCTTTTTTCCCCTTAGCTTTTCTTAGATAATAGAGTTTTGCTCTTCTTACTTTTCCTCTTTTAACAATTTCTATTTTTTCAATATTAGGAGAATGTAATGGAAAGACTCTTTCCACTCCTATTCCTGAAACAAGCTTTCTAACTGTAATGGTAGCTGAAATTCCTTTCCCATGTTTTCGAGCCAAAACCAAACCTTCAAAAACCTGAATTCTTTGTTTATCTTTTTCTTTGATTTTTTGATGAACTTTAATCGTATCTCCGGGACGAATATCATCTAAACCCTTTTTAAGTTGTTCTTGATTAAATTTTTCTATTTTATTCATTTTTCAGATTGTTTAATATTTTTTTCAAGTCTTCTGGTAATTCAGAATTCAACTCTTTTGTTTTACCATTAAGTAGCTTAATTTTCAAATATTTTGCATGTAAAAATTGTCTTTTAAGTCCTGAAGGTATAATTTGGTTTTTAAAGCTATAAAGCTTATCTCCAACAATTGGATGACCTAAATATGCAAAATGAACTCTTAATTGATGTTTTCGGCCAGTGGTAGGAAAAGCTTTAATCAGAGTAAATTTCTGAAATCTTTTTATTACCTTATATTCTGTTTTAGCTTTTCTTAGATTTTTGTTACCCGAGGGCTCATGAGGTAAATAAACTTTTTGTTTTCTTTTGTCTTTATTCGCTCTACCAATTAGAGTTTCAATTATTCCTTTGTTGGTTTTAAGTTTATCAGCTATTAGTAAAATATATTTTTTTTCTACTTTTCTTTGTTTAAATTGTTTTTGTAAAAAACTCAGAGCTTGATTGGTTTTAGCAATTAATATAATGCCTGAAGTATCTTTATCTAAACGATGAACGACCCCATATCTTGGGGCAGTGCCAGTATTTTTTAAATTAGGATATTTTTCTAAAAGTAAATCAATTAAAGTTTTCTCTTTGCCTGTTAACAGAGCTGCGCCTTCTGGAAAAACTATAATTCCAGCTGGTTTATCAACCGCTAATAAGTTTTCATTCTCAAAAACAATCTTCATGTGGGCGATACAGGATTTGAACCTGTGACCTTTGCAATGTCACTGCAACGCGCTGCCAACTGCGCCAATCGCCCTGGTGCGCGTGCCTGGAGTCGGACCAGGGACCTGTTGCTTATAAGACAACTGCTCTAACCACTGAGCTACACGCGCCTGATTTTTACCTTAATTGATTTTTCTCTTTTTGTCGATACTTTAGGAGTTGAATGATCTTGTTTGTTGGTCAAAGATTCTTTTTTACCTATTATTTGTTCAAACTCTTTTCTTTCAATCGTTTCTTTTTCAATCAATGTTTTAGCAATTTTATCTAATAGTTTTCTTTTTCTGGTTAAAATCCTTTGAGCCTTGTTTTGGGCAATTTTAATGAATTTAGCTATTTCTTTATCAATCTGAGTTGCCATTTTTTCAGAATAGGTTCTTTGTTCAGAAATTTCTTTTCCTAAAAATACTAATTCCTCTTTTTTACCGAAAACAATAGGTCCCAAGGAAGACATTCCATATTCTTTTACTAATTTTCTGGCTAATTTAGTTGCTATTTTTAAATCATTAGTAGCTCCAGTAGTTATTTCTTTGAATTTTATTTTTTCTGCACAAAAGCCAGCTAATAAAATCGCCATTTCATTCAAAAGCTCTGATTTTGTTTTCATTCTCTTTTCCTCAGTAGGCACTTTCAGCGTGTATCCAGCAGCCATTCCTCGAGCAACAATAGATACTTTTCTAACTGGTTCTGATGTAGGAACAAAAGAAGCTACTAAAGCATGGCCTGCTTCGTGAAAAGCAGCAATCTCCTTTTCTTTTTTAGACAAGATATGACTTTTTCTCTCAGGACCTAATAATACTTTTTCAATTGATTCTAAAACATCTGCTTGAAAAACCTGTCTTTTATTTTTTCGAGCAGCTAAAAGAGCTCCCTCATTAACTACATTAGCTAAATCAGCTCCTGAAAATCCAGGAGTACGTTCAGCAACCTCTCTTAAATTAACATTTAAAGCTAATGGTTTATCTTTACAGTGTACTTTTAATATTTGCTCCCTATCATTAATATCAGGAAGGTCTAAAATAATTTTCCTGTCAAATCTACCTGGTCTTAAAAGAGCTGGGTCTAAAATATCAGGGCGATTCGTCGCGGCAATAACTATACGCGTGTCATTTCTTTCAAAACCATCCATTTCCACTAAGATTTGGTTTAAAGTTTGTTCTCTTTCATCGTGACCTCCTCCAATCCCAGCCCCTCTTGCCCTTCCAACTGCATCTAATTCGTCAATAAAAATGATTGAAGTACCTGCTTTTTTAGCAGTAGCAAATAAATCTCGGGCTCTGCTTGCTCCTACACCAACAAAAAGCTCTACAAATTCTGATCCTGAAATTGAGAAAAATGGAACATTGCTTTCTCCAGCCACAGCCCTGGCTAATAGAGTTTTTCCAACTCCGCTTGGCCCGACTAAAAGCACCCCTCGTGGAATTCGAGCCCCCATTTTTAAATATTTTTTGGGATTTTTCAAAAAATCAACAATCTCTTCTAATTCTTGTTTAGCTTCTTTGAGTCCAGCTACATCTTTAAAAGTAATTTTTTCTCTTGAAGTATCACCCGCTCCAAACAATCTTGCTTTAGCCTTGGTAAAATCAAAGGTTTGCATAGCTCCAGTCTTAGATTGTTTGAAAATCATCCAGAAAAACCAACCAAAAAGCAGAAGAGGTATTATGCTTGAAAGAATGGACAAAACCCAGAACCAGTTTTCATTAGTTTCTTGGGTTTCAATAGTAACTTTGCTTAATTTTTCTTTTTCCACCCCATAATTAATTAAAGATTGAGAAAGAGCAGCTTCTGGTTCTTTGTGTGATAAAGCTTTTGTATCGTCTTGATATAAAACCTTGAGCTCATTTCCTGATACTATAATCTTTTTAATCTTTTCCTGATTAATATCGCTTACTATTTGGGTAATAGCTAAAGTTTCTTGAGTTTCAAAAGGAGTTGAAAATAAACTAAACACAGCTGAAATTATTAATAAAATCAGGAAAAGAAATGCAAAATTTTTAATTAAACCTTTCATGTTCATAAAGCAAGAGTTATTTTGTGTTCTTTAGGCTCAATTGATAGAACTTTAAAATTATATTTTTCTCCAACTTTGAGAGCTTTTTTCATTTTTTCTTGACTCCCAAATTCAGAAATATGAGCTAATCCTTGGATTTTTTCTTCTACCTGGACAAAAACTCCAAAAGGATTAAATTTTACTACTTCACCTTTAATTATATCACCCTTTTTATATTTTTTTTCAATATCTTGCCAAGGATCTTTTTTCATGGTTTTTAAAGACAGGAATACCTTGTTGTTTGAAATTTCAATAATTTTCACATCTATCTCTTCTCCCATTTTAACAATTTTGGAAGGATTTTCGACAATTGCCCAATCTAATTCAGAAATATGAATTAGTCCTTCTAATTTTTCCTGACCAAAATTAACAAAAGCTCCAAAATCAGTAATTCCAGTGACTGTTGCTTTAACAACATTGCCAACTTCGTAATTTTTTAATATTTCTTTGATTTTTTCTGACTCTTTTGCTTTTTCAGACAAAATCAATTTTCCTTCTTTTTTAGAAAGGTCAAAGATTTTAACCTCTAATTCCTGACCAATAAAACCTTTAAGAGCTTCTAATATTTTGGTTGAATCAGCACCTTTTACTCTTGGATAATGTTCGCTTTTTAATTGAGAAACAGGAAGAAAAGCTGGAATACTGGAGATTTTTGCCAATAAACCTCCTCTGTTAGCGCCTAAGATTTTAACCGTTAATAACTCTCCTCTCTCTCTTTTTTCTTCTAATGTTCCCCAGGCTAATTCTTGAGAAGCGCCACTGGCTGACAATTCAATGTAACCGTCTTCATTATCTAAATCAACCACCTTGGCTGAAACAGTTGCTCCTTTATCAAGATTTCTTAATTCGTCCCTGGCGTCATAAAACTCTTTGCCATAAATTATTCCTGTTCCAAAAGGACTAATATCTAAAAAAAGAGCAGATCTTCCTCTTCCTATAATTTTTCCATCAACAATTTGTCCAACTTTCAGAGGTTTTAGATTATCTTCATTTTCTAATAAACTTTTCATACTTTTCAGCTTACAATATTTCATTCAATTTTTCAAGAATAGTTGAAGAATCACCTTATTTATAGTAAAATTATAGTATAAACCTATGAAGATTCTTTGGCATGGGCATTCTTGTTTTCAAATTATTGCCCAAAAAGAAAAAGATACCAAGGTATCAATAGTGATTGACCCCTTTTCAAAAGAAATTGGATTAAAGCTTCCTAAACTTGAAGCTGATGTTTTGTTAATTAGTCATGATCACTCAGACCACAATAACCAAAAAGCGGTTTCAGGCAATCCCTTTATCATTACTGGTCCTGGAGAATATGACATAAAAGGGGTTTTTATTCAGGGTATTCCTGCTTTTCATGATGATGTTGGTGGCAAAGAACGGGGCCAAACAACAATTTATAATATTCAAGCTGAAAACATTTCTATTTGTCATTTGGGTGATTTGGGTCAAAAAGAATTAAGTCCAGATCAAGTTGAACGGGTTAATAATGTTGATATTTTAATGATTCCAGTGGGAGGTAAATATACTATTTCATCTAAAGATGCTTTGAAAATTATGTCTCAGATTGAACCCAAGATTACAATTCCAATGCATTATTCTGTTCCCAAATTAAAAATTAAATTAGACGGGTTGGGAGAATTTTTGAAAACCCTAGGAATTAAATCTGTTGAGCCATTAAATAGTTTATCAATCAAAAAGAAAGACCTTTCTGAAGAAGAGGCAAAAATAATAGTTTTGAAATCTTAAAATGGTAAAAGATTTAAAAAAAGTAAAAACTGATCAGATTAAACCAAGAGAAATTACTGAAGAGATGAGAGAGTCTTATCTTGATTATGCAATGTCAGTAATTGTTTCTCGAGCTCTACCTGACGTAAGAGATGGACTAAAGCCCGTACATAGAAGAATTTTATATGCAATGTTAGAGGATGGTTTAAGAAACAATGCCAAATTCAGAAAATCAGCTACTGTGATTGGAAGTACTATGGCTCGATATCATCCTCATGGGGATCAAGCCATATATGATTCTTTGGTCAGAATGGCTCAGGATTTTTCTTTAAGATATCCCTTAATCCAGGGTCAAGGTAATTTTGGTTCAATCGATGGGGATGGTGCCGCTGCGTACAGATACACCGAAGCTCGACTTTCTAAGATTGGCGAAGAAATACTGAAAGATATTGAAAAAGAAACAGTTGATTTTATTGATAATTATGATGGTACTAGAAAAGAACCAACTGTTTTACCATCTCCAGTACCCCAGCTTTTATTAAATGGTTCTTTGGGAATTGCGGTTGGAATGGCAACCAATATTCCTCCTCACAATCTTTTAGAAGTTTGTGATGCTTTAATTTATTTATTGGATAGCCCAAAAGCTAATACAGAAGATTTACTTCAATTTGTTAAGGGTCCTGACTTTCCAACCGGAGGAGAGATTTTCAATAAAAAAGATATTATTCATGCTTATTCTGTAGGAAAAGGACCAATTGTTGCCAGAGGAAAAGCAATCATAACTGATGCTGAGAATGAGAAAAAGAAACAAATTATCATTACTGAAATTCCTTATCAAGTTCAAAAATCATCTTTGGTTGAAAAGTTTGCTGAATTAGTTCAAAACAAAAAGATTAAAGGCATTAAAGATATTAGAGACGAATCAGACAAGGATGGAATGAGGATTGCTATAGATTTGCAGAGGGGAGCCAATGCCAAGCAAATTCTGAATCGTTTGTATAAATTCAGTAATCTTCAAAAAACCTTTCATTTGAATATGTTAGCTTTGGTGGATGGTATTCAGCCCAAAGTTTTACCTCTTTTGGATTTTTTAAACTATTTCCTTTTGCACCGCAAAGAAGTGGTGAAAAGAAGAACAAAATATGATTTAGAAAAAGCCAAAGAAAGAGCTCATATTTTACAAGGTCTTGTTAAGTGTTTATCTCGAATTGATGAGGTTATTAAAACAATTAAAAAATCATCAGATCGTCAAGATGCTCATAAAAACTTAAAGAAGAAGTTCAAATTAACCGATATTCAAGCCAATGCTATTTTAGAAACCAAACTTTCAGCTTTGGCTAAGTTAGAAAGAAGCAAGATTCAAGAAGAACTTAAAGAATTAAAAGCTAAAATCCAAGAATTAAGTAATATTTTAAAAAGCCCAGCCAGGATAAAAAGAGTTATTAAAAAAGAGCTTAATTCATTAAAACAAGAATTTGGTGATCCAAGAAAAACAAAAGTTAATGCTCATCAGGTGGGAGAATTTACGCTAAAAGACCTAATTCCCCAAGAACAAACCATTATTACTGTCACTCAGGGTGGATATATTAAAAGATTAAATCCTTCTACCTATAAGATTCAACATAGGGGTGGCAAGGGTATTTTGGGAATGAAAACGGTTGGAGAAGATATAATTGAACACTTTATTTTAGCTAATACTCATGATTCTTTACTCTTTTTTACTGATTATGGAAAGGTTTTTCAGGTTCCAGCTTATGAAATTCCAGAAGCAAGTAGGGTGGCTAAGGGCAGGGGTCTTTTAAACTTTCTTGAACTTTCTTCCCAAGAAAAAGTTTTATCAATTTTTGCTT